>JANOVQ010000183.1:0-4365 GCA_031417495.1 Pseudomonadota bacterium
AAGCCGGTGGGTGTGACGACCGCCGAATCCACCCTCGTCTACATTGAACTCCACAAAAACGGCGAAGTGTGGCTGGACGGCGAGAAGATTTCGCTTAGCCAGCTTGCACAGCGACTGCCCCAAGTACGCGGCGAGGCTAAGCCTGTGGTGATCGGGAGTGACCCCGGGGTACGCCTGCAGCGCGCAGTGGATGTGATCGATGTGGTGAATACCCGCGGGTATTACAAAGTCTCGCTGCGTGAAGCGCAGCAGTTCAAGTAGCGAGCGAAGGTCACTGTGTTAGACGCTAACCGTTCCACCATGAGTCTCGCCGGCAAAAACAGCGCGAACGAAGCGCGTGAGCGCCGCTGGGAAAGCACTTTCTTTCTGTTGAACGTGATTTTTCTACTGATTCTGTTTTTCATCGTGGCTGCCAATTTTGATGTGCAACTGCAGATAGTGCCGCCCAAATCGAGCGCGGCGAATTCGCTATCGCCGGATGCCATGCAGCTCACGGTGAATGCGCAGGGCGATATTTATTTAAATGGTGAAGTCGTCGCCCGTCGGGATCTCAAAGCCAAGATCCAGGCGCTCGGTAAGGGCCGTGAACTCAAGCTCGCGGCAGATGCGAATCTGGAAGCCGTGCAAGTGGCACAGATCATCCAGGAAGTCTCCCAAGCCGGTGTGGTGAAGCTGGCCATTGTGACCTTGGCCCGGACAGCGGACGAGCAGGTCGGCGAATAGCCTATGTCCGGGACTCCGCGCTTTGTCTTGTGGCTGTGCCTGCTTCTGATCTCGATCCTGATTCACGGCCTCTCAGCCTCCAAGGTAGGCCGCGAAATCAAGCAGGCCGACGCGGCGCTCGCCCTCCAGCAACTGGCTCAGTCCAACGCGAAGCAGGTGGTGATTGAAATTCCACCGCAACCACCCAAGCCTGAAACCCCTGCAGAGGAAGCTGCCAAGCTCGATGAGCCATTGGATTTTGAGGAGGAGTTTGAGCTTGAGCCACCCGAGGTATTGATTGCGCCGCAGGCGGTCGCGCCGCCGCCGCCGGACGTGGCACTGTCCCTCAAGGCGCAGGCCGGTGGTGCTGGTGAAGAAAGCGATCCCGTGCAGATTGCAGTCGCGTCGCCCAGTGTCTCCGGGCTGATCAAGCGCGCGAACATTCCGACCGTCGGCATTCTCGGTCCGGCGACGACCGGGGGCACTAGCGGCGGAAGTGGTGGCGGTATCGCAGGTTTCGGCGTGGGGATTGGCAACGCACTTGGTGGATCGTCGAATCAATTCGCGGCCTACATTGCCGGCATGCGCGAGTCTGGTTTGGATGTGGTGTTCGTGGTGGATGCGACCGGCACCATGGGCTGGGTGATCGATGAAGTCAAAGATCGCATGCGGGACATCGTGTCGGTGATTCGCTCGCTGGTGCCCATCGCGCGTTTTGGGATCGTCGCCTACCGCGATAAAGACGGTTCGGATTGGGTGACCCGGGATCAGCCGCTCACCTACAGCACCTTAAAGATTCAGGATTTTATTAACGGCTTAACTGCTGAAGGCGGGGGCGATATTTACGAAGCCGTGCAGGAAGGAATCGAAACCGGAATTGATGGCTCGGATTGGCGAATCGGGGCACGCCGCATCATCATCCTGATTGGCGACTACCCCCCCGCTGACAACAAACTGGATGTCATCGTGAAGGCAGTGCGGCGCTTCAGCAGTGCCGGGGGCGTGGTATCCACGCTCGACGTGAGCGACCAGTCGAATCCTGCGGTGGTGGAAGCGAAGGTCGGGCGCAAAGTTGATCGCGCCATGTATCGCAATGATTCGATGCTGAACTTTCGCATTATTGCCGATGCCGGCGGTGGTGATTCCGCCACTCTTGAGGGCGAAGTCAGCATTACGCGCCGCTTGATCACTTTGATCATGGGCAATCAGTTTGCCAAAGAGATGAGCGCGCTGCTGGAGCTCATTTGACGTGAAATCCTTTAATCAAACAGCATGGTGCGGCCGGCGATTGTTTCGGCTTGGGCACTGCGCCATCAATATAGGTCGGATAAGCGGCAGCGTAATCCGACGTTGTGGCGCCGATTGGCTGCCGGATTACGCTGCGCTCATCCGACCTATGGTGCTTCTAGCGTTGCTCGGCATGAGTGTGAGCCCAGCCCATGCCGCAGACGATCCCCTCGCTACTGCCCAGGTGATGCTCGCACGCCTGAGCTTGGATGCGCCCACCAGTGAGTATGTGCAGGTGGCGCGCGAATTCGGCAATGTGGTGGATGCCGTCCGTCAAAATGAAGCGCCCGATTTAGTGCTGCTGGAATTACGCAAAAACGCCGAGCAAATGCGCGAACGCGCCCACCAACGTTTGCGCGACGCCGAAGCCGATGCGGGGGATGACGAAGGCGCGCTCGAGCAGATCTATGAATCCTCGACATGGGATGATCTCAGCTTTGCCCTGTCGGCGTTTCCGTATTGGCGCTCGTGGATTGATCTGACGTTGGCCGAGCGTCCCACCCAAAAGGCCAAACGGGACAAACTTCTGTGGCAGGCCAAGCGCGGCTTTCGCGCGGCCTCGATGCAGATCTTCCAGCCGAATCTGGTCTACGGTGGTTGGCTCGGCATGGGCTATATCGCGAAAGCGAATGGGGAGACCTCCCGTGCGACCCAAATCTTCGAGGCGCTGAAGAAAGCGCTCGCGGCGGATCCCGCGCATCCGGTATACAAAATGGTGCAAGCGGAGATGAGTCTGATGCGCGGCGAGACGCCACCAGCGAGCGCCATGACGCAGACCGGTGCCAGTGCGCAAGACGCGGCCACGGCCAATCTGCATGCGGAAGCGATGATGCTGCTGAAACAGCATCGCCAGAACACCACGGCGCGCGAAACCGGCGTAGGAGCGCGCCAGGCGGCCGAGCGCCTGCGCCAGATTATCGATGGCGGCCACATGACACAGACGATCCTGACCGATGCCTTGTCATACCAGGTGGAACTCGCCCGTGAAGGGCTGAGCACCTACACCGATTTGCTGCTTGCTGAATTTAATTTCAACAATCAACAATGGGTCACCGCGATCCAGAAATACCGGGTGTTCTTCCAGCACGAACCGCGTGATCGCGGCATGAACTTTGATCGCTTTCGCTATCGCTATGCCGTCGCGCTACTGAAAAGTGAGGTTAACGAAGATGCTGCACGCGAGGCCGAGAAGCTGCTGCGCGCCGGTGTTGAACCCGCAGTACAACAGGCCGCGACCAAGCTTGCCTACATCGCCCGTGCCCGCAACGCCGAGGTCCAAACCAACAACGCGAGTCGCAGCGCACTCACCACCGCCGCCAAGCGTTTCGTCGCGCAAAGCCCGAGCGATGCTGATGCCGATGGCGCGCGCTTGATTTTGGCCCAGCAGAGCGGCGATTCTGGCGCCGCGCTGCGCTATCTGAATAGCGTAAAAGGGGGCGGAAAATTTGCCGGTGGCGCCGACAGCACGCGTTTCTATGTCATCGCGAAACAGTTTGCTGAGGCCGCGCAAACCGGCGCCGGCCTGGACACGCTGGCGCGCCAGGCCATGTCTGCCTGGGAGAATTTAGCGGCCGATGAAAAGAAGCCGCCGCAAAACCAGGCCTTCTTTTTTCAGTTACTTGCCGTGACCGATCCCAACCCCGAAGGCCTCCTCAAGCGGTTGGAACTCGCGGAACAGAAAACTGCCAGCGCGGGGATTTCGGTCAAGCGGGCGTATTTTTGGTGTCGGCTCAAGATATATGAGCGGATGGGACAGCCAGTTCGTTTGTTGACAGATATTCAGGCGCGCGGTGATACCCCGGCGCAGAGTTGGCAGCTGGAACAGATCTATCCGTTCTATCGTAAGCTGCAGGACGTGAGCCTGCGCCTCAAGTTGGTCGAGGCCCTCGAGCCCCAACTCAAGAAACAGCCCGAAATGGAACGTCGCTTCCGTCTGCAGAAGATCGAAGATTTGATGGCGTTGGGACAGGGTGAGGACGCCTATAAGTCTGCTCAGGCGCTGATCAAAGATTATCCCCGCGCTGGTGATGCCTACCGCATGCTGGCGCGCGCCGCGCACCAGACCAAGCGTCTGATCGAAGCGGACAATGCGTGGCGCATCATCACCGAGAAAGTGCCGCCGAAGCAGGAGGTCTGGTGGGAAGGCATGTTGAGCCGCATCGACATTCGCGCCAGCTCAACTCGCCCCGCGGCGGCCTGCGAATTGGTCGCGACAGTGACTCAGCGTTTGCCGGCACCCAACGCGGATTACACCGCGCGCTTCGCCGCGCTGCGCAAGCGCGTGACGTGCTCTGGCGGGTAGAAGTATTGTCGTTGCGAGCGTCGCGCCTTCCGGCAAAGGCTGAGATCAGATTCTGTCATCCCGGGCGAAGACCC
>JANOVQ010000184.1:0-5512 GCA_031417495.1 Pseudomonadota bacterium
GTTGCTCAAGCGCCAGGATTTCGGCGGCGATTTGCGCGAAGTCCATCCGGTCTTCGCGTTGCACGTCGGTATGCACCTGATCAATCCGCACGTCGGTCAGCAACAGGCCATAGGCCGAGGTCACGCCGGGGTTGGGGGGTACCACAATGCGCGTCATGCCCAGCCAGTCTGCCAAATAGCAGGCGTGCAGCGGACCCGCGCCGCCAAATGGCACTAAGGCATAGCTACGCGGATCGCGGCCACGTTTGACCGACACTGTGCGGATACCGGCGGCCATGTTTTCGATTGCAATGCGCAGGATGCCTTCGGCAGTGGCGATGAGATCCAGGCCAAGTTCCTTGGCGAGTCCCGCGATCGCGTCGCTCGCCTTGGCGCGATTTAGTGCGATCCCGCCGCCCGCGAGACCGCCAGTTAATCGGCCGAGCACGAGGTTCGCGTCCGTGACGGTGGGCTGTGTGCCGCCACGGTTGTAGCAAGCTGGTCCTGGCGCGGCACCTGCGCTCTGCGGACCCACCTTTAGGCTGCGACCACCGGCTAACCACGCGATCGAGCCGCCACCAGCGCCGACGGTATGGATATCGATCATGGGCGTTTTGATATCGTAAATATCCACCCGGCCTTCGGTCAGCATGCGTGGCGCGCCGTTCTCGACTAAACAGATATCCGCCGAGGTGCCGCCAACATCGAAGGCAATGACGTCTTTGAACCCACTCAAGTTTCCATAGTGCGTGGCGGCGACCACGCCAGCCGCCGGGCCGGACAGTGCTGCTGCAATCGGCAGGCGGGCAATTTCTTCAGCCTGCGCGAGCCCGCCACTGGAGCGCATGATGTAGAAGGGCGCAGTGATTTTTTGTGCGCGCAGATGGCGTTCGAGCTTGGCGTGATAGGCGGAGAGCAGCGGCATCAGGGCGGTGTTCAGACACGTGGTGTTGGTGCGCTCGTATTCGCGATACTCGCGCAGAATATCCGATGAAATGGAAATGATGCACTCGGGATAGGTGGCCAGTAGAAGTTCGCGAATCTCCAGTTCATGGCGCGGATTGCGATAAGAGTGGAGCAAGGAAACGGCCACTGCATGGATCCCGCGCTGCTTGAAATCTAGCGCGAGCGCGCGAACTTCTGCCGCATCGACCGGGCGCACGACATTGCCGTGAACGTCCATGCGTTCGCTGACTTCGCGTACGAATTCGAGCGGCACCACCCGCGGCGGCTTAATCCACCAGGTGATATCGCCGAATTCGCCCGGCACGGTCTGGCGCGCGCACTCGAGAGCCTCGCGATAGCCGCGTGTGATGATGAGGCCGAGTGCGGCATATTTACGCTCAAGAATTGCGTTGGTGGCAACGGTGGTGCCGTGAAACACCGCGCTAATGTCCGCTTGCGGAATACCGCCGACTTTAGTGATGTGTTCGATGCCGTGGATAAAGCCGCGCGCGGGATCGTCGGGCGTACTGGGGACTTTCGCGAGGTGAAACGCGCCAGTCTGTTCTTCGAGCGCAACGATGTCGGTAAAGGTGCCACCGATATCGACCGCGATTCGCCAGCTCATGAGATTTACTCCTAATTGCCGGACGCGATCAGGTGAAAGCAGGCAATGGCGCGCCAGCCGATTGTAGAAGTTGTTTCAGGACGCTGGCAATCCTCCGTGCCGTAGGAATCGCGGCAACTTCGTAGGATGCATAGAGATCAGCGTGCGCGATGGTTAGTCAGCAGCGCGTTGCCGTAGTCGTCGATGCGCAAGGTGAACCCGACCGGCAGGAGCAGCGTTGAGTCGTACTGTTCGATCACACACGGCCCACTCAGTTGGCTGGTGGCGCCTAGAGTGTCGCGTCGATAGACCGGACAGCGGATGGCGCGCGGGGCCTCCAGAAAATGGACGTCACGGGCAGCGCATGGAAGCGGATTGTCTGTACGACGCGGAATACGGATGGCTGGGGGCAGGGGTAGGCGCAGCGTGCCGGTCACCCGCAGGTTGATAATTTCGACGGCTTGCTGGTCACGATACGCGCGACCACTCCAGGCCTCGTAGGCGGCATGGAAAGCTTCGAGTGCAGCTTGGAGTAAGTGTTCGGTGAGTACTCCCGCTTTCAGCGGCACGGTGAATTCCGTCGACATGCCAAGGTAGCGGACGTCTACCGCGCGCTGCAGGTGCAGTGACGCGAGCGAGAAACCACTGTCTGCGATGCGTACACGCACGCGGGCTTCGAGCGTCGCGAAGTGCCGGGCCGAGCCGATGACATCGAGCGCGCTTGCGCCCTGCGGATAGGTTTGCACTGCGTCTTCGCGTAGCGCCCCTGTCAACAGGCCGAACGCTGCTGCCAGGCCAGGCGCAGGCGGCACCACGATGGTCTTTATCCCGAGCAACTGGGCGAGCTCGGCGGCGTGCAGCGGACCCGCACCCCCGCTTGCGATCAAGGCGTGGGTTTCCGGCGCGCGCGCGCGTTGTACAGCGAGCCGACGAATGGCGCCGCACATCGCAAAGCTCGCGATCCTCAGCAAACCGTGCGCGGTCTGGATGGCATCGAGCTGGCGCACGCGGCCGAAATTGGCGAGCGCCTGCGCGGCGCGCGCGTAGTCCAGCGGCACCGCGCCGCCCAGCAGGCTCGCGGGCAAGCGGCCAAGGACGAGCTGCGCATCGGTTAAGGTCACCACTTCGCCGCCCTGCCCATAGCAAACCGGGCCCGGCACAGCCCCCGCACTCTGTGGACCAATGCGCCAGCGTTGATCCGTGCCGTGGCTTGCCAGCGAGCCACCGCCGGCACCGATGGTAAGGAGATCGATTGCGGGCGTCTTGAGCGGGTAACCGGCAATTTCTGCCGTGGTCGTCTCCCGGTAGTGGCCATTTTCGATCAGCGCGACGTCAGTTGAAGTGCCGCCAACATCGAGCGAGATCACCGCTAACAGCCCGCACTGGCGGGCGATATGGCAGGCGCCAAGCACTGCTGCGCTGGGGCCCGATAGCGCGGTCGTCAGCGGCGCCCGCAGCGCGAGCTCCGCGCTTCCGAATCCGCCGGACGCTTTCATCAACAGCAGCCTGGAGTTGCAGCGCGCCTTAATCTCTTGCAGGTGGTCATGCATCAGCGGCAGAAGCGCCGCATTCAGACAGGTGACAATCGTCCGCTCGTACTCGCGCATTTCGGGTAGCACATCGGCTGACAACACCACGCGTAAAGTCGGCGCACAGCGCGCGAATATCTCGCGAATACGCCGCTCGTGAACGGGCTCGCGGTAACTGTGCAGAAGCGCGACCGCGACGACGGTGCGGCCGCTGGTCGTCACTTGGGCCGCGATGCGCTCGATTTCAGTGCTGTCGAGTGCGACCCGGATGCCACCATCGCGCTCGATACGTTCGTGTACTTCGTAGATATGTTCTAACGGCACCAAGCGCTGCGGAGCGGTGTATAGACCAGCGGGTTCATGGTGATCCTCGTTATGCACGCCGTTAATTTCGAGGATTTCCCGAAAGCCAGCGGTAACCATTAACGCGATAGGCGACAGCGCCCGTTGCAGCAGCGCGTTAGTGGCGATCGTGGTGCCATAGAGGAGTTGCGCAACAGCGGGTTTGGCAGGCGCATAGTTAGCGAGGATCGCGGCGACTGCCTCGGCCACACTGTCGGCCAGTGCCTCCGGTCGGGAGCGGACCTTCGCGGTGTGTAGGAGGCCTGTTTCGTCGTAGGACATCGCGTCAGTGAAAGTGCCACCGACGTCGATCGCAATTCTTAGCTCAGACATCGACCAGCCGTGACTTCAACTCGTCGTGTCTGCGCAATTTAGCTCAACTTACCGGCGGCACTCTGCCACGCCATGGACAGCTCTCCTCGAGTTGGGCGGCTAAGCGGAACAAGGTGGCTTCATCCGCATAGCGACCAATGAGCTGCACGCCCACCGGTAATCCGTCGGGTGTCCAATGAAGCGGCAGACTGATTGCCGGCTGGCCACTGATATTTGCAATTGCCGTAAAGCGCGGAATATCACTCATCCGTTCCGTCGCTTGTTTCGGCTGCGCAGGATCGAAATCGAACCAGCCGAGCGGTTGCGGCGGTTGCGGACTGGTCGGGGTGAGCCAGATATCGTACTGCGTAAAGAACGGGGCGAGTTCGCGCGACATGCGCTGCATATCCTGGATCGCGAGCAGTAGATCCGACGGCCGACGTTGCGCGTCGTAGGCAAACATTTTCCAGGTGTGGGCTTCGAATTGATCGGGGGTTGGTGCGCGCCCGGTGCGCCGCGCCCAGTCGCGGATAGTCCATGCGACCATCCCGAGCCAGACGGTAGTGAACATCTCGTTGAAGTGTTCGGCAGAAACCGGGGGCGAGGCTTCTTCGACCAGATGGCCGAGCGCCTCACATTGGCGCGCGGCATTAAGTGCGGCCTGTTTACATTCGGGGTGTACCGGCGTGCCGGTGAGCGGTACCGTGCTCACGGCAATCCGCAGTCGCCCAGGGGGTGCACCGACTTCCGCCGCAAACGGACGCGCTGGCGGTGGGGGGTAGTACGGCGCACCGGGATCGGCGCCGGCTGTCACATCCAGGATCGCCGCACTGTCGAGTACGGTATGCGTGACCACGTGCTCACAAATAAGGCCCGCGCCCAGGTCGCCGTAATCAGGACCCAACGGATTGCGGCCGCGGGTGGGTTTCAGCCCCACCAAGCCGCACCAGCCCGCGGGGCCACGAATCGAGCCACCGCCGTCGTTCGCATGAGCGACGGCGGTCATGCCGGCGGCCACCGCTGCGGCAGATCCGCCGGAGGAACCGCCCGCCGAGTAGCCTGGATTCCACGGGTTACCGGTCTTCCCAAAGAGTTCAGGCTCGGTGGTGGGCTTGGAGGCGAACTCTGGCGTATTGGTTTTCCCCACAATGACGAAACCCGCGCGGCGATAACGCGCCACGAGTTCGCTGTCACGCGGGGAAATATAGTCCCGTAGGAAGCGCGAACCCTCGGTCATGCGGGTGCCGGCGTATTCGGCCAGCATGTCCTTGAGCAGCAGCGGCACGCCGGCGAAGGGAGCGTTGAGATCTAGAGTGGCGAGGGTTTCTTGGGCACGTTCGTAAAGCGGCAGGACCACGGCGTTAAGTTGGGGATTCAGGCGTTCGATGGCGTTGATGGCGGCGTCGAGAAGTTCGCGTGGGGAGACTTCGCGACGACGCACCAGGCGGGCTTGTTCGGTGGCGCTCAGGCGCATCAGTCGCTTCATGAAGTGTTCTCTGGGTGCTCAGGAAGGTAGCGCGACGGTGGTGACGAGCAGCGCAGCTTCCGCGCGCTGCCTCTGCAGCGGAACGTGTGCCGCACCCCTGCGGGACACGTTCGAGCTCTACTTTAGAGAGTTAGTAGCGTGGTGAACGCGGCCGATCTCCCCCCCTCGAACCGCCACCACCACCCCCGCCACCACCACCCTCGCGAGGTTTCGCGGGGTTCACGCGTAACGGACGGCCATTGAGCGCCTGCCCATCGAGCGCCTTAATGGCCGCTTCACCCTCACCCTGGTTCGGCATTTCGACGAAGCCAAAAC
>JANOVQ010000185.1:0-24077 GCA_031417495.1 Pseudomonadota bacterium
TACATCGCGAGGACCTCGAACAATTTCGGCGCTTTCTACGCGACATCGTGATGCACGCAGCAGTTGGAACTGCGCTGGGCGGGGTCTGCACCTTGGTTGGTGAGCCGCAGAATCTGCTGATCGCCAAGGTGATGGGATGGAATTTTGTCGAATTCTTCTTGGCTACGGCACCGGTTTCAATGCCCGTGCTGGCAGTTGGCCTCCTCACCTGTGCACTGGTTGAACGGCTGCGCTGGTGTGGCTTCGGCGCCCCCTTGCCCGCCAGCGTGCGCACGGTCCTGGAAGACTACGATGCCGAGATGCGCGCCCGACGCACCAGCCAGCAGACGGCGCGATTGCTCGTCCAGGGCATGGCAGCACTGCTGCTCGTCATCGCACTCGGTCTGCATCTTGCCGAAGTTGGCCTCATCGGGCTTGCGATCATCATCCTGCAGACCGCCTTTAACGGCGTGATCGATGAACGTCGCATCGGACATGCCTTCGAGGAGGCGCTGCCGTTCACGGCATTGCTTGTGGTTTTCTTCGGGGTAGTGGCCGTGATCCACGATCAACATCTCTTCGCACCCGTTATCGAATGGGTACTGGCGCTCGAAGGACCGCGCCAGCTCGCGGCGTTTTATATTGCTAACGGCCTGCTCTCGGTCATTAGCGATAACGTATTCGTTGCCACCGTGTATATCACCGAGGTGCTCAAAGCTTTCGAGCAGGGCCGCATTAGCCGCGAGCAATTCGATCTGCTGGCCGTCGCGATCAACACGGGCACGAACATTCCAAGCATCGGCACTCCGAACGGGCAGGCCGCATTCCTGTTCTTGCTGACCTCGGCGCTCGCACCCCTGATTCGTCTGTCTTACGGTCGTATGGTGTGGATGGCCCTGCCTTACACCGTCACGCTGTCGCTGACGGGTCTCGCGGCGGTGGTTTATCTGTTATAGGCCCGAGACGGTCGTGTGGATTGGGTGCCGTCCGCCGTTCTCACGGCTCCTATCCCTCGGCGGGAAACAGATCTAGCGCGGCTTATCACCCTGCAAAGTCACGCGATGCAGCAGGCGTTTGTAGCCGTGATAGTCGTTAACCGGATTGTGCAGCACGCAGCGGTTGTCCCAGAACGCGATGGAACCGACTTGCCACGAAAATCTGCAGGTGTATTCCGGCTTGATCTGCTGCGTGAACAGAAAATCGAGCAGCGGTTTGCTTTCTTCCTCGGTCATGCCCGCGAAGCGCGCGGTATGACCGAAATTCACATACAGGCTTTTGCGCCCGGTCTCGGGGTGCGTCCGCACGACGGGATGTTCCGCCGCAAATTCCTGCTTAACCCTGTCCGTCGCCGAGTCCTTGATCCGATCCTCGCGCGTCCTGGAGACATCGGCCTTGGCTGAAGTATTCACGCCGCGCAGCCCTTCGAGCATGCGTTGCATGGTGGGCGAGAGCCCTTCGAATGCCGCGTAGCCGCTCGCAAACAAAGTGTCACCACCAAACGGCGGAACTTCGCGTGCGATCAGCATGGTCGCCATGGGCGGGGTTTCCAGATACGCCGTGTCGGTATGCCAGATGCCGCCGAAGTTATTGCGCTCGTGCGGCAACTTGAGGACCGGAATAATGAGCGGGAATCCCTCAATGCCCTTCACGAAAGGGTATTCGACTACTTGCCCGAAGCGCTCGGCGAAGGCCTGGAAAGCCGCCTCCGGCAGTGGCTGGTCGCGAAAAAAAATCACGCCATGGGTGAGCCAGGTCGCTCGAATCTCAGCGCTGAGATCGGCACTCAAAGGAGCACGAAGATCAAGCCCGCTGATCACGGCGCCAACAGCACCGGCGAGCGGTTGCACCGAAAAGTGTGTGAGAGTAGTCATGAGTTAGCGCAATCCTGCCGCGGGGTCGAGCCCCAGCATTAAATTGAGATTTTGCACGGCAGCGCCTGAAGCGCCCTTGCCGAGATTGTCGAGCAACGCGCTCAACACGACTTGCTGGCGCGCCTCGTTACCGAAACAGTGCAGATGCATTTCGTTGGTGCCATTGAGTCCCTCAGGTGCCAACCGCTCCAACGCATGGCTAGTCGCGAGTGGCATCACTTTAACGAATGCCTGTCCGCGATACGCATCCGCGATAACGGCATGGACCTCAGCCACCTTGGGCACCCCCGGCAGCGCCCATAACTGCAGCGGCACTTGCACCAGCATGCCCTGCGCAAAACGCCCGACACTCGGCATGAACAAGGGCCGCTTGCTAAGGAGACCATGTGCTTGAAGTTCCGGCACGTGCTTGTGTTCAAGATTCAAACCGTAAAGGTAAACCGGATCGTGCACGGGATCGGTGGCGGCCGAATCCTCATAGCGCTGGATAAGGCTTTTGCCGCCGCCACTGTAGCCGGAGACCGCGTTCACGGTGAGCGGAAAATCCTTAGGGAGCAAACCCGCGGTGATTAATGGTCGCACCAGCGCGATGGCACCCGTCGGATAGCACCCGGGATTCGCGACTCTTGTCGCCTGCGCGATGCGCGCGGCTTGGTCGGCCGCCATCTCCGGGA
Source organism: Pseudomonadota bacterium (assembly GCA_031417495.1). Lineage (GTDB taxonomy): Bacteria > Pseudomonadota > Gammaproteobacteria > CAIKBL01. Next base: position 2,525 of record JANOVQ010000185.1, read on the forward strand.
AACCGTAAACCCAACCGGGGGCAATCCGGTGCGCGGTACTCGCGTCGATCACGCGCACGGCCGAATTGGTGATCAGCGCCACTGCCGCAACCGCGGCGGCGTCCGGGAGACACAGCACCACCAGATCTGCCGAGTTCAACAACTCCGCACGGGCGTGCGGATCTTTGCGCTGCGCGGGCGAAATACTCAGCAAGGAAAGATCGCCGCGCCGCGCGAGCCGCGCCTGGATCTGTAAGCCGGTAGTGCCGGCCTCACCATCGATGAAAATTCGCGCGGTCATGGCGTCCTAATCCGAGTGCAAGTCGCAGGCCCTAGCCTAGCGGGGGTGTCGTGCGAGGGGAAGTCCGTGCCTGCAACAAAGCACGAACAAACCAGCGACATCCGGCAATGTTCACGTAACACGGGCCGCCTAGACTCTCTTCCCAACGAAGAACCCAGATCTCTTCGGAATAGCGCCAAATCTAAACATCGTCAATGAAGGAAACTGCCATGAACAATTCACACAAAGAAATTACCGCCACCCTGGCTGTCGTGGCCACCACCGTGCTCGGCTGGGCCTACCTCGTTTCAACGCTCGGTAATGCCCTAGTCACCCCCACGATCCTCTAAGCCACCGGCTTGATCTCATGATCGCGATGAGCAACGTCCACGCTGCTTTGCCCCAACGTAAGGCAGGGTGGACTTTTTAGCTCCCTACCAACCGCCACCAAGCGCTCTAATCAAGCCCACAGTGGTCACGGCGCGGGTGCCATAGACCTGGGCCGCGAGGCGTTTTACCCGCACCTGAGTCCGACGCGCATCGAGCACATCCAAATAACCGGTCGCACCTGCCGCATAGCGCACCTCCGCAATCCGATAAACCTCATCCGCCGCCGCGACCGCAGCCTGCAGTGCATCGGTTTGGGCCGCCAGTGCGCGCAAACCAGAGAGTCCATCTTCGACTTCGCCAAAAGCGGTGAGCACCGTTTGGCGATAGGTCGCGATTTCCGCATCCAGACTTGCTTGGCTCGCCGCCAGATTGGCGGCGTTACGCCCGCCATCAAAAATCGGCAGGCTCAGTAGCGCGCCCGCGATCGGTCCGAGCGCCCAGGTGCGACTGCTCCATTTGAATAAATCGCCCAAGCTGCTGGATTCGACGCCGAAATCAGCGGTTAGATTGAGAATCGGATAGAACGCCGCCTTGGCAATCCCGATCCGGGCATTCGCGGCTACCATGCGCCGCTCCGCCGCCGCGATGTCGGGCCGCCGTTCGAGCAAGGTGGAGGGTACCCCGGCCGGAATCTCTGGCAGATTGCGCGTGACTTTCAATGGCACTAACGCAAACATCGCAGGCGCTTGCCCGCACAGCACCGCCAGCGCGTGTTCGTAGTGCGCGCGTGTGCGCTCGAGTGCGTGCACGTCGGCCCGCGCGGCGGCGAGTTCAGCCGTCTCCCGCTGGACATCGAAGCCACTGATATCTCCGGCGTCTGCGCGTTGTTGCAGCAAGCGCACGCCTTCTTCGCGGAGTTTGACCGTCGCTTGCAAAATCACCAACTCTTCATCCGTGGCCCGGATCAAAAAATAGGTTTCCGCGACATCACTCTGCAAACTCAGCACCAAACTCGCCAGCAACGCGCGTTCGGCCGCGAGATCGGCGCGTGCCGCCTGCAGCGTGTCGCGCACGCGACCGAATAAGTCGAGCTCGTAGCTCGCTGCGATCCGCGCATTCAAGGTGGTGTAGCGTTCAGCGACACCCGAATCGTTCGACGCACTGTTCGGCTGCGGTGGAACTTTGCTCGGCTGCACCCGCGCGCCACCCGCACCGAAATCCAGCCTGGGCAGTTGCGCAGATTTCGCGACGCGTACCTGCGCGCGAGTCTGCTCGACTCGCGCTAGCGCCGCCTGCAGATTTTGATTTTCCGCCGTCGCACGTGTCATCAGCTCAGCGAGCGCAGGGTCGCGAAACACCACCCACCAGGCACCGCGCTCGATATCGTCCGCAGGCTTCGCGAGCTGCCAATCGCCACTCACCGGCGCGCTCACCTCTTTGTAGCTAGGAGGGACAGCCACTTTGGGATCGGGTAATTGTGGTGCGAGCGAACAGCCCGCTAATCCGCTGCCTAGCACCAGCCACAACCAGCGCCTCATGTCGCTTCTTCAGCCGTCTGCACGGTGACCCGCGTTTCCGGGCGCGGGGCCCGGTGTAGCAATACATAGAACACCGGGGTTAGAAATAGCCCAAACAAAGTCACGCCAACCATCCCTGACAGCACCGCGATCCCCATCGTGTGGCGCATCTCGGAACCCGCACCACTTGAGGTCACCAGCGGAACCACCCCCATGATGAAGGCGAACGAGGTCATCAGAATCGGGCGAAAGCGCATGCGACAGGCCTGCAGTGCCGCCACAATCGGACCCGCCAGCGGTTCACGCAGCTCGAACTCGCGCGCGAACTCCACGATCAGAATCGCGTTCTTGCAAGCCAGTCCGATCAACACGAAGAGCGCAATCTGCGTGAAGATGTTGCGATCACCGCCCGTTAACCACACCCCCCCGATCGCAAACAGCAGACACAGCGGCACGATGAGCAGTATCGCAAGTGGCAACTTGAAGCTCTCGTACTGCGCCGCGAGCACCAGAAACACCAGCATCGCACACAACGGAAACACGAAAATCGCCGTATTGCCGGCCAGAATTTCCTGGTACACCAGATCGGTCCATTCAAAGGAAATTCCCTGGGGCACGGTTTCTTTGATGATTTTCGCGAGCGCCGCCTGCGCCTGGCCTGAACTGATCCCCGGCGCCGCGCCGCCATTGATGTCGGCGGCGGGAAACGCGTTGTAACGCATGGCGCGCTCGAGGCCGAAGCTGGGCTGGATATCCACCAGCGCGCCAAGCGGCACCATCGCTCCAGCGGCATTGCGGGTCTTCAAGGTTGCGATGTCTTCAGCGGTCGCGCGAAACGGCGCATCCGCCTGCACCACCACGCGGTAGGTTTTGCCAAAACGATTGAAGTCGTTCACATAGTAGGACCCAAGGTTGACCTGCAACGTCGCGAAGACATCGTTTAAATTCACGCCCATGCGCTTCGCCTTGTCGCGGTCAATGTCGGCGTACAGCTGTGGCACGTTGATCTGATAACTCGAGAAAATGCCAGCGAGTTCGGGGCTCTGCCAGGCTTTCATGAGCACCGCCTGCAAGGCCGCGTAGAGTTGTCCGCTGCCGAGACCTGCACGATCTTCCAGCTGCAACTTGAAACCGCCGATCTGGCCGAGACCATTCACGGCGGGCGACGGGAACACCGCGATAAACGCACCTTCGATAGCGCCGAATTGCCGATTAAGCGAGGCTGCAAGCCCATTGCCGGAGAGTTCTTGGGTCTGCCGCGCCTCGAATTCGTCGAGATTAAAAAAGAACACCCCAGCATTTGAGGAATTCGTGAAGCCGTTAATCGACAACCCCGAGAACGCCACTACGTTGGAGACGCCGGGCGTTTTCAACGCGATATCCGAAACCTGGCGCACGATTTTTTCAGTGCGATCGAGCGACGCGCCGTCCGGCAGCTGTACGAAGCCAATCAGGTATTGCTTGTCTTGCCCAGGAATGAAGCCGGCGGGCACATGCAGAAACGCGTAAATGGTCACGCCGATGAGCGCGATATAGATCAGCAGCACGACGAACTTGAGCCGCAGGATGCGGCGTACGCTGTGCACATAGCTGCGCGCGGCGCCTCGAAAAACCGCATCGAAACCGCGGAACAGCCATCCGAAGAGCGCATCCACCCCGCGCGTGAAAGCATCCTTGGGCGCGCCGTGCGGACGCAGCAGCACCGCCGCCAGGGCTGGCGACAAAGTCAACGAACTGAACGCCGAGATCACGGTCGAGATCGCAATGGTGAGCGCGAACTGCCGGTAGAACTGGCCAGTCAGCCCGCTGATAAACGCAATCGGCACGAACACGGCGCATAGGGTGAGCGCAATGGCGACGATCGGGCCAGAGACTTCCTCCATCGCGCGACGTGTGGCGGCAACTGGGTTAAGCCCCATTTCGATATTGCGCTCAACATTCTCGACGACCACGATCGCGTCATCCACCACGATCCCGATCGCCAGCACCATGCCGAACAAAGTCAGCGTGTTGATTGAGAAGCCAGCGGCCAGCATCACCGCGAACGTGCCGATGATGGAGACCGGCACCGCGACCAAGGGAATGATCGACGCGCGCCAGGTTTTGAGAAAAAGGATCACGACCGCCACCACCAGCGCGACCGCTTCGAGCAAGGTTGTGATCACCGCCTGAATCGATTTCTCGACGAAACGCGGCGGGTTGTAGACCACCGCATAATCCAGGCCTTCAGGGAAGTCACGTTTCAGTTCATCCATCATCTTGCGCACGGCCTTCGACAGCGCAACCGCATTCGACTTCGGCGCCTCAAATACTCCAATCGCCACCGCCGGCCGATTGTCGAGCAGGCTGCGCAGCGAATAATCACCGGCCCCGAGCTCGATCCGTGCGACGTCGCGCAGTCTTAGAATGCCGCCCTCTGGTGCGGTGGCAACGATGATCTCGCCGAACTCAGCCTCTGTAGTGAGACGGCCCTTGGTGTTAACCGAGAGCTGGAACTCGATCTGTTTGGTCGCTGGCGGGGCACCGATTATGCCGGCCGCAACTTGTTGGTTTTGCTCCTGGATGGCGCGCACCACATCGGATGCCGTGAGGTTGCGCGCGGCCAATTTCTGCGGATCGAGCCACACGCGCATCGCATAATCGCCGCCGCCAAACACGAGCACATCGCCCATGCCCGGCAGTCGCCGCAGTTTGTCGCGGATGTTAAGGAGCGCGTAATTGCGCAGATAAAGCTCATCGTAACGACTGTCAGTCGATAGCAGATGCACGACCATCGTCAGATTGGGCGATTGCTTCTGCGTGATCACGCCGAATTGGCGAACTTCGGCTGGCAGGCGCGGTAGCGCGCGCTGCACACGATTCTGGACCTGAGTCTCCGCGAGATCGGGATCGGTACCGATCTTGAACGTCACCGTCAATTGCAGCATGCCGTCAGTCATCGCCATCGATGACATATAGAGCATGCCTTCCACGCCGTTGATCTGTTCTTCAAGCGGCGCCGCCACAGTTTCCGCAATCACCTGGGGATTGGCGCCCGGATAAGTCGCAGTCACGACGATTGAGGGTGGGATCACGTCCGGATATTCAGACACGGGCAGATTCGGGATCGCAATCAAGCCAGCAAGAAAGATCACTATCGATAAAACGCCCGCAAAAATAGGACGTTCGATGAACGTACGCGAAATATTCATGACGCCTAGCCGGCCGCGGGAGTCGGCGCGGGAATTTCTTCCATCGGCACTGTCTGCGGGGTGACCGGCGTACCCGGCCGCACCCGCTGCAGGCCGTTCACCACAATCACTTCGCGGGGCTTGAGTCCGCGCGCGATCACGCGCAGGGCGCCGACCTGGCGACCGAGGTCGACCTCGCGGTAATTGGCAACTTTGTCTGCGCCAACGACGAGCACGAAGCGCTTGCTTTGGTCGGTGCCGATCGCATGCTCGGCCACCAGCACGGCGCGTTCGCCGTTGCGCGAGGCGTGCAGACGCACCCGCGCGAAAAGTCCCGCTGTAAAGCGGCGCTCGGAATTGGCCAGCACCGCGCGCATGCGCACGGTGCCGGTGGCCGTTGCGAGTTGGTTGTCCACGAATTCGAGGCGCGCCTGATGCGGAAAACCGATCTCATCCGCCAAACCCACCTCGACCATCAACGGTATTTCGCGTCCGTTCGCAATGTATTTGAGGTAGGCCTGCTCGTCGGCTTCGAAGGCCACATACACCGGATCGACCGACACCACGGTGGTCAGCACGGGCGAATTGGGGCCTTCGCCCTGCACCAGGTTGCCAATGGTCACTTCGTCTCTACCGACCCGCCCATCTATGGGTGCCAGCACCCGGGTGTAGGCGAGATTCAAGCGGGCGCTTTCGATGCTCGCGTGATTTGCGCGTCGTGCGGCTTCTAAAACGCTGACTGCGGCCGCAGCGGCGTCAGATTCGCGTTGACTGGTCGCGCGCTCAGTGAGCATGCGGGCTTGCCGGCGCTGTTCGATGCGCGCCAACGCCAGCTGGGCGTCGGTGTTCGCGATTGCCGCTTCGGCTTCCGCGAGCCGCGCGAGGAAAGGTCGTGGGTCGATCTCAAACAGCAACGCACCACGTTTTACTTCGCTACCGGGCTTGAAATGAATCGCCTGCAAGTAACCATTGACACGCGCACGGATCGCGACGGTCTCCAGCGCCTCGATGCGTCCAGGGAATTCGTCTGACATCTGAACTTCGCGTTCTAGTGCAGCCGCCACGCTGACCGGTGGTGGTCCAGCCGGCGCACCCGCGGGTGGAGCTGCTTTATTGCACGCGCTGAGGAGTACTGATAACGCGGCTAACGCGAGCAAACCGCGCGGATTTCCGGCGAAAAAACACATGACGGGCTTCCGTGGTTGGCGGGCCTTGTCGGCCGCACATCTTTTTTTCTATTGCCGTAGCTGTCGCTGGCAGCGGGATTCTAACCTGAGTGCGCGGCGCAGTGCGGTGTCGCGGCGGTTATTAAGCAATTCATGGGTACACATGGATCACCGCGCTTGCATGGTTACACTACGGCGCAACGCATCGTCATCGCAATTCCAGTCGCCGCGATGGGTACCAATGGATTGCCGGATTACGCTGCGCTTGCCCGAACTATAAATTTGCGATGAGTAGTTGAGACATTTTTCCTCACGCGTGCGTCTGAAAATACTGCGTCAGAAACTCGACGAAAACGCGCACAGTGGCGGCTAACTCGCGGTGCGCATATACCGCATACAGCGGCACCGGTGCCGGCGCGTAGGCCGCGAGCGTGGCGCGCAACTGCCCGCTCGCTAGATCCCCGCGCACCATGTAACCAGGCAACTGGGCCAATCCGTGACCAGTCAGCGCAGCCATGCGAACCGCATCTCCTGTACTGGCCTCGAAATCTCCCTGCACGCGAACCAACGAATCGACTGCGCCATCGCGGAACAACCACAGACCTTTGCGCGTGCCGTGCGAATAACGCAGACAATTGTGCGCCCGCAACTCGGCGGGACTGGCCGGTTCACCATGGCGCGAGAAATAGCCCGGTGCACCACAGACGATGAGCCGAACTTCCGCCACCTGTCGCGCAACCATTGAAGAATCCGGCAGGTTGCCCACGTGCAAAGCCAGGTCGACGCCTTCTTCCAGCGGTCCATGCGGGCGGTCGCTCAGGGTTAACTGCACTTTCACGTCAGGATAAAGTTCGGCGTATTCCGCCAGTGCAGGGGCTAATTGAAAGCTCCCGAACGAAGTCGGTGCCAGGACCTTCAACAACCCCTGTGGGGTTGTACTGAAGCCCGCCACGCGCTGCTCCAAGGTGGCAACTTCGTGCAAAATTTCGCGACAGCCGGCGAGATAAGCTGCGCCCGCTTCGGTAAAACTCAGGCGCCGTGTACTGCGGTTAATCAGGCGGGTGCCGAGTTGAGCTTCGAGGCCTTGAATATGCTTGGTGACCATCGCCTTGGACAGCCGTAAAACCTCCGCTGCAGCCGCGAATCCCGCTTGGTCGGCCACCGCTACTAACACCTGCATGCTGGTGAGTTTGTCCACTAAATCACGATTATTGTTTACTCGTAGGAAACAGTATTTCTGCAGAACCAGCGTTGTTCAAGGACTTAGGAAGGCTTAGTCTTTGTCGCATCGCAGCAAATTTAAGTTCTGTCGCCACCTCAGACGCTTCGGGCTGCCCACCATTTGTATTCATTCTCAGGAGACTTCGCCATGAAATCCCCCTCCGCCAAAAGCCTGCTGCTGGCGACTTTAATATCGTCATCGTGGACCGCCAACGCCGCGGACTACTGCACGGTGCCCTACCTGTATGCCACCAACATTCGAGCCGCCTGCGAGCAGTTCGGGTCGCGCGGGATGGCCGGGCTGTTTGAATCCAGTCTGTTCATCAACGGCATGCTGGAGGTGCATGCCAGGCCGCCGCGGGACAACCCGCCGGTGCACTAATTTCTCCCCGCCACTGTCCTCCTCCCGGCCGGGTCCCCTCCACCCAGCCGATTGCCGCCACGTCGCTTGCAGGCGTGGCGGCGTTTTTACCTTTGCGGCGTAGGCCGTCTGGTAGTCCTTCCAATATTTACGCGCTGCGCGCTCGACTTTCGAATCCGGCTTGGTGAGAAGACTGGAAAACTCATCGTGTGCATCCTCTGGTGAGCATCGCTGCGAAGCTTAATCCAAGCGTGCGTCCGTTGCCGCCGACCAAGGTGGGCTCACTAGTGCCACAAAACGCAGGCTGGTGGTCGCCAGATTTTCGATCCATTGGACGGAGCCCGCCGGAATAAACACCGCATCCCCAGCGCAGACTTCACGCATTTCGTGATCGATATGCATGACGCCACGACCTTCTAGAAGGTAATACACTTCTGCCTGCTGCAAACGATGCTGGTAGGTGCGTGCACCAACCGCAACCTCGGCGACCGCCAACGAGTAAGGCAGATCGACCGGGTCGTGACGGGGGTGCAAGACTTCCCGTATCGCGCACCCGTCAACTGCTGTGTAAGGCGGAGCGGCGGATGTCGATTTGACCAGCATGAAGATGTCTCCTGTTAAGATTCGTGCGCTGTCACGAGTGTTCACCAGTGCAAAGTCCTTTTAAATCGCCTTATCTCGGTCTTACGGATCTGCCTCATGCGCACGCTGCGCCCGCGGGCGTGGGCGTCCTGCTGTGTAATCTGGGGACTCCAGATGCGCCGACCACACCGGCGGTGCGGCGCTATCTTGCCGAGTTTCTGGCGGACCCGCGACTCATCGAGCTGCCACGTTGGCTGTGGCTGCCTATCCTGCACGGCATCATTTTGAATACCCGACCACGACGCTCAGCACACGCCTATCGCAAGATCTGGCTGCGCGAGGGATCGCCGTTGCTGGTGTGGTCCAAAGCGCAACACGCGGCCTTGGAGTCCCAGCTCGCTGCCGTGTATGCGGATCGGGTGCGGGTGGCGCTCGCCATGCGCTATGGGCAACCCTCGATTGCAAATGCGCTCGAAGGCTTGCGCGCAGCGGGGGTTAAGCGAGTTTTGGTGTTGCCACTTTATCCGCAGTATTCGGGACCGGCCACTGGCTCGGTCTTCGATGCGGTCACGAATGTCTTACAGCGATGGCGCTGGGTACCCGATCTGCAATTCATCACGAGCTATCACACAGAGCCCGCGTATATCGCGGCGCTCGCGGCCTCGATCACCGAGCACTGGCAACAGGCGGGGCGCGGCGAGAAGCTGTTTTTTTCGTTTCACGGTTTGCCGCATCACTATTTTATGCAGGGCGATCCCTACTTCTGCCAATGCCACGCCACCGCGCGCCTGGTGGCGACCGCACTCGGCCTTGCGGACACTGCGTGGCAGGTGGTGTTTCAGTCGCGCTTCGGTCGCGCGCGTTGGTTAGAGCCTTATGCGGATCTAACTTTGCAAATGGCAGCGCAGAGCGGCCTGCGTAATGTAGATGTGGTGTGTCCCGGCTTTGCTGCAGATTGCCTGGAGACGTTGGAAGAAATGGCGCTGCAGAATCGGGAGCTGTTCCTCAAGGCGGGGGGCGAGGCGCTCCGCTACATCCCGGCGCTCAATGCGCGTCCTGAGCACATCACCGCGCTGAGCGGCCTGCTCCAAGGCCATCTCGCCAGTTGGCCGGAATGCGCGCCCCTTTGGGATGCTGCGCAGGAAACCCACGAAGGATCATTGCGCGTGATGCGGGCCAAAGAGCTTGGCGCGGCCATCTAGCCGAGGCCGCGTTACTCGTTTACCTGGACTTCCACGTCGCTGCGCTCCGCGCGACGCCAGGAAACTCACTTCAGGTACTGACTTCCACGCCACGCCAAAAAGCCACATAGCCCTCAATATTTTTCGCGGCCTCCTTGGTGCTGGGATAAAACCAACAGGCATCCTGATTGACCTTGCCATCGACGACGACGTTGTAGTAGCTCGCAGTCCCTTTCCAGCCACACACCGTGTGCGTCGCGCTCTCCTGCACGTAGCCGCGCTGCAAGGTCTCTGGCGGAAAATACACATTCCCTTCGACCACCTCATAGCGCGCCGATTCTGCCAGTACCGCGCCGTTCCAAATTGCTTTAGCCATGTTTATCTCCTCTGAATGCGAACCGCTAGTCGACGATGTGGAGGATCTCATCAACCGGTCGTCGTCCCTGCGTCGGGACTGTGGCTGGATAGCCGTACCAGAATAAACCGACGACGAATTCGGCCGCCGGATCGGCCTTGATGAGCGCGAGAAAGCGCGCGTCACGGGTGACCTTGCCGGTCCCCCATTTAGTGCCTATACCGTGCGCCCATAGCGCGAGCGTTAAATTCTGGATCGCGCAGCAGCAGGCGGCATAGTCTTCACGCTCGCGTGCCAGGTCCGCCTGTTTGGCACAGGTCACGACCAGCCAACCGGGCATGGCCTGCCAGCGCCGATGCTTGGCGCTCGCCGCCTCGTCGCCACTCTTAACGCGCACCAACTCGGCATTGAGCGCGGCCACTTGCGCACCAACGGCACGGCTCAGTAAATAAAACCGCCACGGCTCAGTGTGGTGATGATTAGGCGCCCAGCGCGCGTGTTCAATCGCCTCGATGATGACCTCGCGTGGCGGTTCATCCGCCCGGTACTCGTGAACCGTTCGACGATTGCGCAGCAAGGCGCTGAGAGCGCTTGTCAGTCGATCATCGCGCTCGAGTGCAGGTTTTCCGGTCACAGTGGTCATGCGTGAATTTTCTCCGCTGGGCAAATTTTGCCGACATTGCGCGAGCGTCGGGCTACAGCGAGAATTGGCTACCCAGCCCAAGGCCGCTTATGAAATTTGTCGCGCTCATCGCTCTGTTATTTTCGCTCTCTGTACAGGCGGCCTCGCTCGCACAACAACGCGAGATGTTTCGCACCGCGTATGCGGCGGCCATCACCGGCGTCGCACCGCGCCTTCAGCAACTGCGCGCGCTCGAAGATTATCCGCTATATCCCTACCTTCGCTACTACCAAATCCGACCCCGCCTGCCCACCCTACCCAGCGCCGAAGTCCGGCAATTTCTGGCCGCGCATCCTGCCAGCCTGCTCAGCGCGCGCCTGCGAACAGACTGGCTGAAAGAAACCGCGCGCCAGGGCCGCTTCGATCTATTCATTGCCGATTACGCGCCACAAACCGATCCTGAGCTGCGCTGTCACGCGCTCAAGATCAAACTGCGCGATCGCGCGCCTGCGCCGGCCGTCAGGTCTGCGCTCGAACTCTGGCTGAGCGGGAAATCACTGCCGGTCGCGTGTGACGCGGTCTTTGCCGCTTTGCGTTCACACCGGGTCCTCACGGAAGAATTGATCTGGCGGCGAATCCTCTTGGCCGCCCAGGCCGGCGATCCGCGCTTTGGGTTAGCCATCGCCACCCGTTACGCTGGATCGTCCACCCAAGCACTGGCAGCGCTACTGGTTCGCGTGTGGAACGCACCCGCCACTACTTTACAGATTCAGGCGCTGCGCCACGACACGTCCCAGGTGCGGGGCATTGTCAGTTATGGACTGTCGCGCCTCGCCCGCCAGAGCGTCACGCTCGCCACAGAGGCCTGGCAACAAGCGCAGTCGCGTTATCACTTCGCACCCGTTGAAGTTGGCTTTGTCACACGTGCGATCGCGCTCGCGGCGGCCGCACAGAAACATCCCCGCCTACTCGAATTGTTGGGTGCGGTCACTGCGCCAGGCATCGACGACGCGATCGAACGTCTCCAGCTGCAGGAAGGCTTGCGCGCCCGCGCCTGGTCGAAGCTCGTGACCTGGACCGCTAACGCGCCACGCGGTGCGACCACCAATGCGCTACGGTGGCGTTATTGGCAGGCCCGCGCCCTCGCAGAAACTGGCGCGGCGAACGCGGCGAAGGTAATTTTCAAGGCCTTGGCCAGCGAGCGTGATTACTATGGATTCATGGCCAGCGACAAACTCGACCTGCCTTATGCGATGACCCATCATGCGATCGTGCCCACCGCGCGCGAACAACGCTATAGCAACGCGCTCGGCGGGGTCCGTCGTGCGCGCGAGTTCTATCAGTTAGATCTGCGTGCCCAGGCCGGCAGCGAGCTGGATTTTGAACTCGCGAACCACGACCAGCGCACGCAGGAAGTCTTGGCCTTCGAGGTAAATGCCTGGGGCTGGCATGCGCGTGCCATCAAGACTCTCGGACAAATTCAGTCTTACGACGATCTCGACCTGCGGTTTCCACTGCTGCACCGGGCCTTGGTGGAAAAATTTGCGCGTCAACGCGGCCTTAAGCCCTCCCTGATCTACAGCATCATCCGCGGTGAAAGCGCGTTCGTGACAGATGCCCGCTCAGTGGCGGGCGCGCTCGGCCTGATGCAGGTGATGCCCGCGACCGGCGATATCACCGCGAAGCATTTGGGACTCAACCTCCGTTCGCCGAGCGAGCTTACGCAGGTCGAAAAAAATCTGGCGATTGGGAGTGAATATTTACGTCAGGTGGTGCGCCAATTCGGGGGCAGTTTTCCGCTCGCCGCCGCCGCCTACAACGCGGGCCCGAGCCGGGTTAAGGGCTGGCTTAAAAATGCGCAATGCGTGCCAGCCGATGTGTGGGTGGAGACCATTCCGTTCGCAGAAACGGAAGCCTATGTACGACGCGCCTTGTTCTATGCGGCGATTTACGAGGCGCGACTGGGCGAGACGGTCACCTCCTTGGCGCACAGGATGGCCAGTATGACGCCGCGCACTGCGGACTCGACCAAGCAGCAATGCTGAAGCCTTTAGCCGCAGCGTTCACTACCTCACCGCACTCTCGGTGAAGATTTACCAGGTCGGCGGCGCGGTACGTGATCGCCTGTTGGGACGCGAAACTGTTGATCGCGACTGGGTGGTCGTTGGTGCCACGCCGGGCGACATGCTTGAACTCGGCTACCGTCAGGTTGGTCGCGACTTTCCAGTCTTTCTACATCCCAAGACACATGAGGAATACGCGTTGGCGCGCATCGAGCGCAAACATGGACAGGGTTATCACGGCTTCGAATTCGATACGACGGCGAGCGTCACCCTGGAACAGGATCTTGCGCGGCGCGATCTCACGATCAACGCGATTGCCGCCGACGACGCCGGGAATCTGATCGATCCTTACGGCGGCCGTGCAGATCTCGCAGCCGGCGTGCTCCGCCACGTGACTGCCGCCTTCGTCGAAGACCCCTTGCGGGTACTGCGCGTGGCGCGCTTCGCGGCGCGCTTTGACTATGCCGTCGCACCTGCCACGCTCGAGCTGATGCGACACTTAGCACGCAGCGGTGAACTCGCCTCGTTGACGCCGGAACGGGTGTGGCGCGAGCTCGAACGCGCGCTCGGCGAAGCGTATCCAGGACGCTTTATCGAAGTGCTGCGCGCCTGCGGTGCGCTCGCCATTCTGTTTCCAGAAATCGAGCGCTTATTCGGCGTGCCGCAACCTGCGCAACATCATCCAGAAATAGATACCGGTGCCCATCTTCTGCTTACGCTCAGCACCAGCGTGCGGATGGCAGCGCCGCTCGCGGTACGTCTCGCATTACTCACGCATGATCTGGGTAAAGGGGAAACGCCCGCCGAATGGTTGCCCGGGCATCCCGGGCACGAGGAGCGCAGTGCACGTCTCGCCGAAAGCTTCTGCTTGCGACTGCGCATCCCGAATGCGTTACGCGAATTGGCGGTGCTGGTTGCACGCTATCACGTGAAAATTCATCGTGCGCTCGAACTTCGAGCGACCACTCTGGTGGATTTATTATCGGATCTGGATGCGTTCCGGCGCCCCGCACGGTTGGCGGAGATTCTGCTCGCGTGCGAAATCGATGCCGTCGGGCGAGGTGACGGCGCTCCGCGCCCCTATCCGCAAGCGCAGAGGATGCAAGCCGCGCTCGCGATTTGTCAGGCGCTCGACGCGGCGGCTATCGCTGCGCGCGGTGGTGACGGTAATGCGATCAAGAAAGCGCTGCGCGCCGCGCGCGCAGCCGCCGTGCGCGGACTTTGCGCTCAACGGCATTCGTAATAGATAGAGACGCCGGGATTCGCTTCTTCGGGAGCTCCCACCAAGATGTGACCACTACCTTGCAAGCGCACTGTATCGCGGCGAATCACCACCGTGGTGCCATCACCATCGGGGACCAGGATCGTGCCATTAGTGCTTTTATCGGAAATTGTGCAACGCCCGCGACTGAACTGCGCGGTGAAATGCTGGCGTGAGATGAGATCGTGCTTCACGATTAAATCGTTTTGGGTACCGCGTCCGACCGAAATGACCGGTCGTTCCGAGCTCAGGGAAACCGCGTCCCCGCCGAAACTAAAACTCACCCGCTCATAGCGTCCATCGGCATTAGCAACCTGTTCCAGCGAGGCTGCCGTGATCGCTTCCACATCCCAGATAATTTCGTAGAGCGCGACGTGCTCGAACGACACGAAGTTCCAGGTTTCATCATCAACATACCGCGAGACAGCACGAAAAATTCGCGGCAATGCGTCGATGACTGAAAGCGTCGCGAGCGTCTGATCGGCCTTGGCATTGCTAGCCGCCCAATGGGCAATTTTAGCGGTCTCGCTCTTGAGATCTTCGCGGTCGCCGACCACGCTGCCATAGTGCAAACCAATGCGCAGCTTCTGCTTGGTGTTGGTTGGCGGAAGGACAAATTCCTCACTGATCCGCGCGTGCATCTCGCACGCGGCCGCCGCTGCAGCCGCTGGTTCCGCGAAAAAACACATCAATTCGTCGCCGAGTTCAGCGGCGACCCGGCCATGTTTTTCATGCACCAGCGCTTTCATGCGGGTGAGCACTTCCGCGGTAAAGCGGCGCGCCTCGGCATCGCCCAGTCGCTCATAGAGCGACGTGCTGCCGACGAGATCGGCGAACATCACAATCTGGTGCTCAGATTTGGCCATGTCAGTCGCCCTAGCAGGGTCGGGAAAGGAAAGTCCTGGGAGAAGCAAGAGTAGCCAATCGGGCGGTGCTTTGCACCCTGCGGCAGCTCGCAAAGCTCAGCAGAACGCAGCGCGCAGAAATCCTGACCGCCATGCGCGGCTAGTGCGATCTTCCCCACAGCTCCTGCAGCCGTTGATCACGCCCGCAGTTGTAGCGGTAGAACTTATAGCGCACGGGATTCTTCTTGTAATAGTCCTGGTGATAGTTCTCAGCTGGGTAGAACGCGCCGGCCGCTGAGAGACGGGTCACAATGGCGCCCGCGAAGGGCTTCGCTTTCACCAGCGCATCGCGACTCGTGACGGCAGCCGCATGCTGCGCTTCATTTTGATAAAAAATTTCACTGCGATACTGGTGGCCAAGGTCACAAAACTGGGCATCAAACGCGGTCGGATCGATGTTATGCCAGAACACCTCTAACAATTTTTCATAACTGACCTGCGCGGGATCGAACAACACCTGGACGGCTTCGGCGTGGCCAGTCTCGTCGTAGGAGACTTGCTCGTAAGTGGGGTTCGCGACCTTGCCCCCGGTATATCCCGACGTGGTGGCCAACACGCCGGGCAGTTGATCAAAGGGTGGCTCCATGCACCAGAAACAACCGCCGGCAAATATCGCGACCTGTTGCTGGGCGCTCGGCACAGGCAGCGGAGCGGGCGCTTTAGGGTCCTCCGCGGCGCCCGCGGTGGCGGGGCTGAGCAACCACAGGATTCCGAAAGCGGCGATTATTCTCGTAAACATGGCAGATCCTGATTTTAAAATTGAGGGAAAGATTGGTAAGTTGGGTAGCGCTTGAGACTGAAAACCAGAGGTTTAGTTGCGCGCCAATTCAGTCCTTTCCGCGGGAAGGCGAGGCCGGGGAAACACCCGCCGTCCGTCCCCTAAGCCGGCGTTAAAGCTAGAGACGATGCCGCGCATCGCGCCGTGTGTAACCGACCAGGGGGCCGGTGTAATCTCGCGTCAAGGTCATGAACTTCACGCGAGTGCCCATGGCCTCTGGCAACAGCAAGGTTTTTACTGCTTGGGTGGCCTGGTGAATCGCGGCGGAATCCTGTGCATTGGCCTGCTGGAGTAAATCGGTAATCCCGCTAGCGAGTAGATATTGCGCCTGCTCAGCGAAGCCGGCAACTTCGTAACCCGCGGCGACCGCCGCCTCAGCCACTGCAGTAAATTCTACCGCCGCCGTCATGTCTTGCACGCCGGGCCACCACAGCGGGTCTGCGTGTACGCGGTGCCGGTAGTAGCACTGCAGGGTGCCGTCGGTGCGATCAGGATGGTAATACTCCGCACGAGGGTAACCGTAATCAGCCAGGATCACGACGCCACGCCGCAGGAAATTGCTGAGATCCGCCAACCACGCGCGCTGCGCGAAATTAATTTCGGAACGATAACCCGTAGCATAGGCTCGCATCGGCTGCGCGAGCGCGGCGCTCACTTCAGCGCCCAGCACCGCATCAGCCACGCGGGTGCGGCCTTCGAGCTGGCCCGCAACATCAAGCCCAACGCCACACTCCAACACTTCCGCCTGTGAAATTTCGAAGCGCGTGACCGGCAAAGCATCGAGAATTTCGTTGGCCAGGATCACCCCCTCCCACGCGGCGCGCGGCGGGCCCTGCCACCACTCCACGCGTGCTAACACCTCGGGTGCCGCGGCCTCGACATATGCGCGCTGACGTGTGCGCAATTCGGGGCTGAGTTCCACAATCGCGTATTTCACCGCCGTTAAGCCTTGTGCGGCGAGCGCACGCAGAACACTCACCGCAAGTCGCCCGCTGCCGCCGCCAAATTCAATGATGCCATCACCGCCTGCGCGCAAAGTTTCCGCGCATTGACGCGCCAGGCAGGCCCCAAACAGGGGTGACAATTCCGGTGCGGTCACGAAGTCCCCAGTCGCTCCGAATTTCTGCGCACCGGCCACATAGTAACCCAGGCCTGGCGCATACAGCGCGAGTGCCATGAAGCGGTCGAATGGCAGAAAACCGTCGTTCGCCTCGAGTTCGCGGATGATGCGCGCAACCAGCGCACGTGAAATGGCTATTTCCTGTGGACTCGGATCAGGTAATCTCGTGGTGACTTTCATCTCGCACTCGCGTTTGAGGCTTCGTTTTGCATGTCGCCCATTAATGCCGTTCTCCCTGATTCCCCCATTGCGCTAGTGACCGGCGCGAGTCAGCGCCTTGGTGCACAGTTAGCCAGCTCGCTCCATGCGCGTGGCATGCGTGTGGTGGTGCATTATCATCATTCGGTGGCAGCCGCGCGGGCCCTGTGTGACCAACTCGAAGCCGCGCGACCTGGCAGTACTTTAGCGCTCTGCGCGGATCTTGCGACCCGCACCGCGCCCACCCAGATTATTGACCAAGTGCAGGCTCACTGGGGTAGGCTTGATCTGTTGGTCAACAATGCTGCAATCTTTCGTGCCACACCGTTGGCCACTAGCGAACTCGACGACTGGGATGAAATTACCGGGATCAATCTTCGCGCGCCCTACTTTCTGTGTCGTGCCGCGGCCCCTCTCCTGCGCGCGCAGCGTGGCCTGATCGTCAACCTGGCGGATATCTACGCCGATCGCCCGCGCCCCGAATACGCCATCTATTGTGCGTCGAAGGCCGGCTTGGTGGGACTAACTCGCGCGCTCGCGCGGGAACTGGCGCCGGAGATTCGGGTCAATGCCGTGGCACCCGGCGCGATCCTATGGACCGCGGACGCCTCGCTCGCCGAGCAACAGGCAATCCTCGCGCGCACCCCGCTGGAACGACTGGGAGAACCCTCAGACATCGCGACCGCAGTGGCGTATTTGCTGGATGCGCCGTACGTGACGGGTCAGGTGTTAACGGTGGATGGCGGGCGCAGCATCTTTGACTAGGGCGGCATCGAATCGTGCAAGTCGCGGTCAGTTTTCGCGGTCTACGGATTGATGCCCTTCAGATACCTGAACAGTTCGCTGTCGGTGGACAGGACCAAGGTCGTATCGGCAGTAATGATCGCGCGATAGGCACTCATCGTCCTCGTGAACTCGTAGAAGTGCACCGCGTCCGGACTCTGGTTATACGCCTGCGCATAGATCTCGGTCGCCTTTGCATCCGCCTCTCCGCGGATCTCTTCCACCCGTCGATAGGCTTCGGACCGGATTTTCTGCAGTTCGCGCCCGCGATTGCCATTAATGCGCGCGGCTTCGCCGTTTCCTTCGGAGCGGAATTGTTCGGCAATCTGCTGGCGTTCGCTGATCATGCGATCGTAGATTTTAGGTCGCACCGATGCGTTGTAGTTGATTCGCATGAAGCGGATATCGAGCAACTCGATACCGAAGACCGCAACCTTGCTGGCGGCAGCGGAGAAAATCTGCTTTTCAATCTGTTCGCGTCCGAGATTGATCGGCACTAGCGCACCGAGCACGTTGTTAGCATCGCGAAGCGTCGTGTCCTGGGTAGGCACGCGATCCTTACTGGTCCGGATGATTTCGATGAGCTCGTGTTTGGCGATGGCATTGCGGGTCTCACTGCCGAGGATGTCATCCAGACGGGACTGCGCGCTGCGCTCATCCCGCAGGCGCAGAAAATATTGCAACGGATCGACGATGCGCCAACGTGCGAACAAATCGACTGAGATATACAGTTTGTCCTTGGTCGGCATATCGGTCGGGCTGCCGTCCCACTCCAGGATCCGCTTGTCGATCGGGTTAACGACCTGGATAAACGGCAGTTTGAACTTAAGGCCGGCAGCGGTGACCGGCGCGCCGACTGGTTTGCCAAATTGCGTGATGATGACTTGTTCGATCTCACTCACAGTGTAGGCCGAACTCGACAGGACAAGTGTCGCAATCACGAGCAGCACCAGACCAGCTGCAGACTTGAAGTCGCTCATGGGGTACTTGCCGGTGGCGGCGCGAGTTGCAGAAGCGGCAGAATCTGCCGACCTTTTTCATCCAGAATGATCTTTGACCGCAGGTTCGGTAGCACCTCCTGCAAGGTCTCGAGATAGATCCGACGCTTGGTGACCTCGGGCGCTTTTAAATACTCGGCAAGCACCGCGTTGAAACGGGCCACGTCACCCTCCGCTTCGTTCACGCGCTTGAGTTGATAGCCCTCAGCCTCGCGCACTCGTTGGTCTTTCTCACCTTCAGCGAGCGGAATGATTTTGTTGTATTCGCGGCGCGCTTCGTTGATGAGCTTTTCTTTTTCCTGCTGCGCTTGATTGACCTCATTGAATGAGGCCTGGACGGGCTCGGGCGGATTGACGTTTTTCAGCTGGACCTGATCGATGCTGATCCCGAGCTCATATTTGGCGGCAAGCGACTGCATGCGGGCGAGTGCTTCGACTTCAATCTCCTGGCGTCCGATAGTGATCACTTCATCGACAGTGCG
Organism: Pseudomonadota bacterium; assembly: GCA_031417495.1. Lineage (GTDB taxonomy): Bacteria > Pseudomonadota > Gammaproteobacteria > CAIKBL01. The sequence continues at coordinate 21,877 of JANOVQ010000185.1, forward strand.
ATCGCCGACCGCTTCACGCATCACCGATTCAGAGGCGTCCCGTAAGGTCGACTGCGCATCGCGGATTTGGAACAGAAATTTGAGCGGATCGTTTATCCGATATTGCACCACCCACTCGACCAGGGCCGCGTTCAAATCCCCAGTGACCATCTGGGTTTCGGCCTGCGGTTCGCGTGAGTTCTGATAAGCGTTAGTTGCACCTTCGGTCGTAAAGCCGAATTCCTGTTTCAATTGGCGTTTGATCGGGATGATCGTTGCGACCTCCACGCCGAGCGGAATTTTGAAATGCAATCCCGGCTCAACTTGGCGCTCATACGCACCAAAACGTTGAATCACACCAACCGAATCGCTCGGTACCGTATACACACTGGACCACGCGGCTGCAGCGCCACCGATGAGCAATAGCGCAACCTTGGGTGAAGGTCCGCGGGTTAGAGGGAAGGCGCGAGCGAGCGCTTGGGTAAGATCGGGAGGCGGCATAGATGAAACATAACTTGATTCCATCGTGCGCGCGAGCGGCGCGGGCGCGCAAGTGTCGCTAGAAGCCGCCTGACTCCGATGCTGGGCCCCGAGACGGTAAATTCAGCAGAAGGCGACCTCTGCGCTACCGCGCGCCTAAATCGGGCAGGGGTGACCCCAGAAACCAATGTTGTTGTTCCGCGTCGTACCACCAGTACTGATCATCACGCAGGCTTTTCGCGCGGCCCGAGTCGATATCGTAGTAATCGATCTGCGTGATTATGCGGACTTCATCGCCGGTGTCGTTCTGCAGGGTTTCACTCGGGTAATAGCCGCTGATTTTGTAGTGCGTCATTTTTTTCAGATCAGGAGTGGGGACCTCCTCGCCCTTCCCGCGCAAGTACCGCGCCGCCTCTTCATAAGATCCCCAGCGGAGAAGTTTGCGGTAGGTCTCAGTGGCTTCCAGAAGGGCTTTCTGGCGACGTTCTTCGCGGGGCGTCAAAAAGCCACTACAGGCGCTCAACAGGCACAGGCTCACTAAGAGCAAGACCAACATACGGCATAAGCGCGACATACAAAACATCTCGGCGTTGAAGGAGTTAGTGCTCGAAAAAATCAGGGATCAGGGTCAGCGCAGCGTCATTCATCTTGTGCTCCTGCCAGAGCGCAGCGTAAGTCTTCCGGTTGCCCGGATGATACGCATGCGGCGCGATATCCGCCAAAGGCTTGAGCACGAAAGGGTAAAGGAGAATATCCGGACGCGGCAGCGTGAGGCCCTGAATATCGCCCACCTGGTCGCCGTAAGTGAGTAGATCCAGATCGAGCGTGCGCGGGGCGAACTTCGCCTGTCCGCGACGCCGACCATGCGCGTGCTCGATTTCCCGTAGGCGCGCGACGAGTGCCGCCACCTCGAGGTGGGTGTCAAAACCCACCACCAGATTAAAAAATTCGGCTCCGACAAAACCGACCGCCGGATTCGAGTACACCGGCGAACACGTGACCGGGGCGAACGAAGCTGCGAGCGCTGCGACCCCACTGCGCAGGTTGTGCACGGGTTCGAGATTGCTGCCAATACTCAGGTAAACGCGCGTCATCTAGCGCGGCTTTACTCTGCGCGGCGGCGCTCGATGAGCACCCCCACGTCGCGCACTTGACGCACGGCGCCTTGTTTATTGATCTTGATTCGGACCCACGGCAAGTGAAACTCAGTGAGCAGAATCTGCGCCAGGGTTTCCGCCAGTGCCTCGACCAGCAGGAACGCGCTGTCGTCCGCGAGTTTGAAAATTCGTTTGGTGACGGCTTTATAGTCAATCGTATCCGTGATGGAATCACTGCGGCCCGGAACCGAGAGATCGGCACCCATGTCGATATCCAGGATCAGCGTTTGTTTGAGGCGACGTTCCCAATCCCAAATGCCGATGACAGTTTCGATCTTGAGTCCATGCAGAAACACTACGTCCATTCGAAGATGCTCGCGGCTGGCGGTGAAGAGTCGTCAGAAAAAATTGCGTGCTGAGTATACGACCACTTGCGTGACACCGGCCCATCCAGTGCAATAGCCGCATGCTGCTATCGTTCTTCGTTGTGGCCAGTTACCTCGCGGGCTCGCTGTCGGCGGCAATTCTGGTGTGTCGCGCGCTCGGCAAGGGGGATCCGCGGACCGTCGGCTCGGGTAATCCCGGCGCCACCAATGTGCTGCGGACCTATGGCAAGGGGCCCGCGGTGGCGACCTTGGCCGGCGA
>JANOVQ010000186.1:0-1905 GCA_031417495.1 Pseudomonadota bacterium
GTAAACCAGCACGACATCACAGCTTTGAGCGAATCGGACAGATGCTGGTTTGCGGCATTGGCGCGCCAATAGTCGGTGTCGGAGCGACCGTTCACCCGGTAATGCGCGACGATGTAATCACGGATTCCTTCATAACGCGCGGCGATCTCCGTATTGAACTTCGCAGCACCGCTGTCGGAGAAGTTTCCCGCTTCGAAGGCATCCATGAAACCTTCAACGGTCGCTTGCACGATGTGCAGCGCGGTCGCTTCGAGCGGTTCGATAAATCCCTGCGCGAGGCCAATCGCGAGACAATTCTTCTCCCAGGGTCGCGCCAGGCGGCCTACCCGCATCCTGAGGTGACGCGCTTCGGTTTGATCGTCCGCAGGCAATTTTAGATGTGCACGAAGTTCCCGCTCCGCACCTTCGGCATCCACATGTTGCGATGAATACACATAACCATTGCCCAAGCGATTGCTGAGCGGAATCTTCCACACCCAGCCGAACTTGAGCGCCGAGGACAAGGTTTCTGAACGCAGGGTCGTCGAATCAGGATGCGGCGTCGGTAGCGCGACAGCGCGATCATTGAACAAGAAGTCCTGGTAGGACTTGAACGGTACTGCAAGCGCTTTGCAGATCAGGACGCTCGCGAAGCCTGAGCAATCAATAAAGAAATCGGCACCAATAAACCCTTGAGTCGCGGTTTCCACCCCGAGAATTTCGCCAGATTCAGCCTGCTTAACCCCAATAACTGTATCGACCACATGCTTTACTCCCAGCGCGCGGGATTTCTGCTTGAGGAAGTCGCCGATTAGGCGCGCATCGAAGTGATAGGCGTAATCAGCTTGATAATCGAGAGTCGCTGCGGGCAGCGGCGCACGTGAATGTTTGGCGAGATAGTTCGAAATAAAGAAGGTGTCGGGTAACGCATGCGCATCTAAGTTCCGCTGGCGCAAAGTCATGTTCTGATAGAACGCGCGAATGAAGGGATCGTCACTCATCGAGAAGAACGGATGGTAATAGCTTTCGAAGCCGGGTCGGGTTGACCACCCCGGAAAGCGGATTCCACATTTGTAGGTCCCATGACAATGCGGCATCCATTCCTGATCAGCGATGCCAAATTTCTGAAAGAAGCGGCGCATTTTGGGAGTGGAGCCTTCCCCTACGCCGATGATTCCAATCGCGTCGGATTCAAGCAAGGTGATCTCGGCGCCGAGTGGCAGCCAGGCTTGCGCCAGCGTAATTGCCGCCATCCAACCTGCGGTGCCGCCCCCGACAATGAGAATTCGCCCGGGGTTTGCGTGGCGTGTCGCCGTCTCAGATGTGTTCACAGTTAGACCTCTGCAGCCAGAAATTCTTGCGATGTGCCGCGGTATCCTAACCTGCGGCTCGCGCAAGCAGAGGACGAAGCCCGCGGTCGTCCGTACTGACGCATCGCAGCAAAAAAAAGCCGCCTCGGAGCGCTTGCCGTGGCGGTACGAACTACGGTTAAATCGTACCGCACCGTCGATGGTAGATGATCCAATGAGCCGGCGGGGGTGCGCGCTGCTTGCCCAGCTTTTTATCTCGTCTTAGTCCGTTTTCCTGTCGCGCTCGCGCGTGGGCGGGAATGCGCGTGAGTCTCTAAGGCAAGCGCAATGACAACCCAATGCCGAATAAACCGGAGGGGAGCGAAGATGGGATTTCTGGTCAATATCGACAACGGCGGGACCTTCACCGACGTGTGCATCAGTGGTGGCGCGCGCATCGTACACGCCAAGTCGGTGACGACACCGCATGATTTAACGCAATGTTTCATCGACGTGATGAAACGCGGTTCACGCGAGCTATTCGGCGAAGAAGATTTTGCACGACTCATTCGCGAAACCGAATGCCTGCGTTACTCGACAACCTCCGGGACCAATGCAGTGGTCGAACACAAGGGTG
>JANOVQ010000187.1:0-2672 GCA_031417495.1 Pseudomonadota bacterium
CATCCCTGAAATGCTTCATTGCCGCCCGCGCTTGCGCTCTTGCCATCCATGGCTCGCTTGCACGGGAGGCCCGCTCCGGCCAGTCTCCTCTCCCGACCGCTCGTCATCGTCGGCATTTCCGCGCTGTTATTTCAGATCATCAAGCATCTTATTGAGGAACGAACACCATGAGCCTATCTGGACGCTTTACCCCACCTCCGCCACAAACCGTCATCTATGGCACGCCAGTCGCCGCGGCGCTCGAGGCCGAGTTAACCAGGCTCGGCGCGCAACGCATTTTATTCGTGACCAATACAAGCCTGGCGACGCCGGGCGGTCTGGCCGAGAGCGTGGTCGCCGCATTAGGCACGCGGGCGGTCGCGCGAATTACCGGGGTGGGTGCGCATTCGCCGCGAGGTGACGTGATCCGCATGACCACGGCGCTGCGCGAGCATCGCGCCGACGCGGTGGTCGCCTTCGGCGGCGGCTCGGTCTGCGATGCGACCAAGGTCGCGCGACTGTGTTTGGCGAACGACCTGACAACCATCAATGACATCGATCAGCTGCGCGCGCCGGCGCCGCTCGCCAAGGGACCGACCATCCCCTATCTCTCCATTCCTACCACGTTGTCAGCGGGTGAATTCACCCGCTATGCGGGCGTCACGGATGAACGGATTCAACGCAAAGAATTATTCTGGCATGTCGATGCCGCCCCGGAAGTCGTGATCCTTGATGCCGCGATGACGGTCGCGACGCCGCCGCGGCTGTGGTTCGGCACCGGCATCCGCGCGGTAGACCATGCGGTCGAAACCTGGTGCTCGATCAACTCAACGCCGCTGGTGGAGGCCACCTCGCTGCACGCGCTACGCTTATTGGTCCCCGCGCTACGGGCCTGTCAGGCGAATCCTGCGGCACTCGGTCCGCGTTTAGAGGCGCTGCTCGGTGCCTGGCTCTCAATCCAGGGCGTGGCCACTGGCGTCGATCTCGGCGCGAGCCACGGCATCGGCCACATGCTCGGGGGCACGGCCGGCATGCCGCACGGTGAAACCTCCTGCGTGATGCTGCCCCATGTGCTGCGCTTCAATCTCACTGTCAACAGCGAACGTCAGGCAAGTCTCGCGAGCGCGATGGGCAGTCCGGGGACGCCGGCCGCGGATATCGTGCAGACCCTGGTCGCCAGTCTCAATCTGCCCGGCCGCTTGCGGGATGCCAATGTGCCACGCGACTTGCTGCCACGAATTGCGGATGAAGCGATGCGCGACATGTGGATTCCGACTAATCCGCGCCCACTGACCGAGGTGTCACAGGTGCTCGCGCTGCTCGAAGCGGCGTGGTGAACGGCCTGCGACAATGAGCAAGCGGCGTACGCGCGCCCACAGCACTGGCTGAACCTATCAAACGCTAAAAGGCGAGGATGAATCTTATGGAAGTTGGCTTACAGTTTATTTTTCAGAACACCCATCCCGGCATGTCGGACGCCGACATGATGCGCAAAGAAACCGATGTCGCGCTGCTCGCGGAAACGGTCGGCATGGACTTTCTGCTGTTGCCGGAACATCACTTCGACCCGAATTATTCGATCATGCCGGACAACCTGCAGTGGCTGGCGTACCTCGCGGGCAGGACCAGTCGCATCAAAATCGGCACCGGCGCGATTATTTTGCCGTGGCATGAAAACCCCACCCGCATCGCGGAGAAAATTTCTCTGCTTCAGGTCATGTTGGGCGACCGCTTCTTGTTGGGCTTCGGGCGTGGCCTCGCGCGCGAGGAGTACCGCGCGTTCGGCGTCGATATGAATACCTCGCGCGAGCGCTTCGACCAGGCGGCCGAGATTATTCTGGACATTCTCGATACCGGCATCGCCGAGTACGACACCAAGTATTTCAAACAATCGCGCACCACCATCACACCGAAGCCCGAGCATGGTTATCGGGATCGCGGTTTCTTCTCGGTGGCCATGACGCCTGATTCCGGTATCGCGGCGGCCAACCTCGGCGGCACGATGATGTCGTTTGTGCAGCTGCCGTGGGCACAACACAGTGCGGCAGTGGACGCGTGGCGCGCCCGTTTCAAAGAAGTCCATCCCGGCAAGAACCCGGGCGCGCCGGTGTTCTCGGATTTCACGTTCTGCCATGAGGACGCCGCTGTCGCCGAGAAAGTCGCGCGTGAATATCTCTCCAAATACTACCTGAGCGTGATTAAGCATTACGATTTCGATGGCTCTCACTGGGGCGAGACTAAGGGCTATCAGGCCTATCAGGCAGGGGCCAGTGCGCTTAAGGAAATTGGCCTGGACGCGGCCTGTGAGGGCTTTCTGCAGAGCCAGGCCTGGGGCACCCCGCAGCAGGTCATCGCGAAGTGGACTGAGCGTTTCGAAATGACCGGCGATCTGCGGCCCGCGATGGCGGTGTCCTATGCCGGCATGCCCTTCGAGCTGGTGCGCAGCAGCTTGCAGCTCATCGGTGAGAAGGTCGCGCCGGCCTTACGCAAGCTCGGCAAGTAGGCGGCATTGACGGGGTTAGCGCGTCGTCATCTCCCGCGTAGTAATCCTAAATAGCGGAGCGGAAATACCGGGCACCGTGCTGGGCGCCACAGGAAGAGGAGACTGGCCTACGCTACCACTGCGCAATTCATCCCTGAATTGCTCCGTTACCGCCCGCGCTGCGCTGCCTGCCATCCATGGCTCGCTTGCG
>JANOVQ010000188.1:0-13672 GCA_031417495.1 Pseudomonadota bacterium
GTGAAGCACAAGCCCATTACCACGACGTGATACACACCCATGGGGATCTGATCGCAGCAGGGAATCTGCTCGATACTTTCACGCGCGAATCCGGCAGCCAGATCGATGATCCGGCGCTTCGCGAGTCCTATCTGCGCAATATGATGGCCGGCTATTCGGGCTTTCCCGTGATCGGCACACCCACCGAAGTGGCGGATTTTCTGGAAGCGATGGTCGACTGCGGAATGGCCGGCGCGACCTTATCGTGGCCTGATTATGCGGTAGGGCTCAATCAACTCGGGGAAGAGATTCTACCGTTATTAGAAGCACGGGGGTTGCGGGTGGCGCCGTGACGCACGTCATCGGTTGCAAATCACCCGTGCAAATATCGGATAGAGGATGGCAGGGCTTTGCATCGAATAGATTTGTCTTCTCGACGTTGAAGTCCAAAAAGGACGAAGCCCATCACGGCTCGGCATAGGGCTCATCGCCGGGGACGATCTGGGTTTCACGCCGCGCAGCACCCATCCATTCGCGGACGGCGGAGAGACTGCGCACTGCCGCGGCATAAGCCTCGGCATCAGCGGGCAGCGCAACCGCATAGGTCGTGAAGCGCATCACGACAGGCGCAAAAAATGCGTCAGCAATGGTAAAGCGGCCAAACAGCATTTGCCCTGCGGTTCGATTATTCGTGCGGCACTCACGCCACACGGCAACGATGCGCTCGACAGCGCGCTGCACGTCGGCATTCATGCCGCGACCGGGCAGCGTCGCGCGAATATTCATGGGCATCCGGCTGCGCAGATGCTGAAAGCCTGAGTGCATCTCCGCACACGCCGAACGCGCTAACCGGCGCGCAACGGGATCTTCCGGCCATAGTTGCTTGTGTGGGAAAAGTTCGGCCACGGACTCGGCAATAGCGAGCGTGTCGCGCACGGCCATGCCGTCCACTAGCAGGACAGGGACCTTGCCAGCGGGCGAATATTTCTCGATGCCGATCACCTTCATTTCGTCATCGAACCCGAGTTCGATCTCTTCGAAGGAAATACCGCACTGGCGCAGTAACACCCACGCGCGCATAGACCACGATGAGTAGTTTTTGGTACCGATAACGAGCTTCAACATGAATTGCTCCCAGTTGCGTGAACACACACCTTCTTTAAGCGCATCCGCGCCAAATGAAAACCGATCCTGCCCGTCGTGCATCGCCTCACCGCCGAACCTCCTCGGGCGCCAGGCTCCAGCGGCACCCGTCGTCGCAATCGTCGCTCATTAAGTCCACGCGAGATTAGCCGCAGGGCTGCGGGATCGCAGAAAACGTCTATTTGGTCGGGCATGCTTCAGTGGCGAATTTACCAAGCTTCGCGCCACGGTCGCAGGTCGAGTTCATGGGTCCAGGCCGTACGCGGCTGGCAATGCAATTGCCAATAGGCCTCTGCGATCGCGTCAGGATCGAGCAGACCGTCCTCATCCTTCAGCTTATAGCGCTCGGGAAACAGTTCCTTGATAAAAGCCGTATCGATGGCGCCATCGATAATACTATGCGCCACATGAATACTCTGCGGCCCTAATTCACGCGCCATGCTTTGCGCCAGCGCACGCAGCGCATGCTTGCCGCCGGCAAACGCAGCGAACCCGCTGCTGCCGCGCACGGAGGCCGTGGCGCCCGTGAAAATAATGGTGCCGCGCTGGCGTGGCAACATCGTCCTGGCCGCCTCGCGCCCGATGAGAAAGCCGGCGAAGGCGCACATCTCCCACACTTTGCGGTAGACCCGTGCGGTCGTTTCGGTGATCCCAAAGCGCACATTGCCACCAATGTTGAACACGCACACTTCAACCGGACCAATGTCTGCTTCGATATCCGCAAATAATTTGCGCACCGCGTCTTCGTCACGCGCATCGGAACCGAAGGCGTAGCAGGTGCCGCCCGCGGTCTCTATCGATGCCGTAAGTGCGCTGAGCTTGGCAACGTCGCGGCGCGTGACGCAGGCAATAAAACCTTCACGCGCAAAGCGCCGTGCGACCGCCCCACCAGTGGCGTCGCCGGCGCCAATGACTAAGGCGACCTTGGTGGGCACGGGTCAGGACTTGCCTTTCGGGGCATCCTTGTCTTTGCTGGCACCGCCGCTCGTGCTGGTCGCCGCCCGCATGATCGATTGAAATGCTTCAAGTCCCTGCGCGCCCCACGGCACCCAGTTTTTCAGAAGCTGCTGTGGATCGGTCATCGCGAGCGCCTGCATGGCGCGGCGCTGAACTTCGGCCATCACTTCAGCCTGCAGCGGTTCCACATCGGGGAGGCCCATGAATGCCCGCGCTTCGGCGGGCGTGCAATCGACTTCAATGGTGACTTTCATTAGTTTGGCTTTCGTCTTTCCGAATTAAATTTGGCCAGCAGTAGCAGCCACTGAAGTATAGGCCGAATCCCGCGGCATTTCGGCGCCACTCCCCGCCGCACTTCTGATAGTCGCGCGCGATTGATGCGCGGTATGCTAGGCAGCACTTACCTGCAGGAGACCGCCATGACTACCACGTCCACGTCCGGCGCCCGGGGGCTGAAATTGGATCGCTTGGCGCATGGACTGCGCGGTCATATCAACCGCTTTTCGCACGTCGTGATTAATGTCTCCGATCTCGATCGCGCAGTCGAATTTTATGAGAACACCTTCCCCGTGCAACGGCGGCAGCGTATCAATGGGCCTGCCCAGCGTTATGGGGGACTCGGCATCGAGCATGGGCAATTTACCGGCTGGGTGCTTGAGAATAAAAAAGACGCCTCACCGCCCGGCGATCTCGTGGCCGAGTTTCCGGCGCGCCTGATGCACCTCATTCAGTGGCTATCGCCTAAGCCCACGGGCGCGCCCTATCGCGAGGCGAATCATGTCGGCATCTATCGCCAGAACTCGCTCGTCAGCAATCTCAATGAAGCCTACGCCAACGTGCTTGCGCATGGCGGTAGACCCTATGGCGAGCCGAGTTGGATTGTGCTCACCCCGGAAGGCTTTGGCGTGACGGTGTTCGCCTACCGTGATCCGGACGGCAATACCTTGGAAATGATCGGCGCGGAGGATCCCGCAGGTAAAGTGATTTATCCCGGCATGATGCATCACTGCAATCTCAACGTGCGCGATCTCGCGCGATCCTACCGCTTCTACCATGAAACGCTGGGGCTCGATCCGACGGCGTATCTCGCGCCCTCGGCCCTGCAGCCAGCGAGCAATGGGTCTCTCGGTGATGCACTCCGCAATCCAGACGGCTCGGAGTTCACTGCAGGTCACATGCGTTTCTCTGCGACTTTAATGGGCGTCCGCTCTGATTCGCGAAGTCCCATTGATGTGCTGCAATGGGATGTGCCGAAACCCTACGGTGAGCCATACCAGTCGGCGACGCACCTCGGCATCATTCGGGTCGCGCTGGAAGTTGATGACATTGAGGCCGCGCGCGCACGCCTACTCCTCACCGGCCACGCGGCTGGACCAGTCGAAACCTGGGACATGGGCGAATTCGGTGAGCGCAAGGTCGTAATCTTCAAAGATCCTGACGGCATCATGCTTGAGCTGATCGAACAGTTGGCGGTGCGCGGAGGGACGCCGCCGTTCGAGTGACCCTGGCGTCGGCCGAAGTTCTGCAGATCGCATGTTATGACGAGAGGGAAAGGGATCGTTATTTTCTAAGCTTAGGGGGCTGGTCACACTGTGCTTTCCCGCCCTCTTCGCTACTCGCGAACTGCCTTCACGCAGCGCCTGAACTTGCCGCAGGTAACGGCACGCTTAAGGCGCCACCGCGAAACGCGATCAGACGTGAATCCTGCAACCCGGCAGTACGGTGAAACACGACGGCACGATATTCTGGCATCGACAGCGCGGCAACGAACACCTCGCGAGTCGGATATTCGACCAGTAGCATGTCGTCCCAGCGCTCTGCGGGGGGTGCGATCACGTGCGCAAGACAGGTCCCCATAAAAATCATCCGAATACCCACCTTGCCGATAATGGGGAAAGCCAATCCCATGTAATGCTGATAGGCCTCGCGACCGCTGCGGTGCGGTTGCTCCGGGTGCCCGGCGTAATCCGCCTGTGCGCGGTAGCGCAGCAGATTCAGCATGCACACCGGGCCACCGTCGTCGGCACCTTCGGCGAAGGTCTTGGCGAGATCTGGTTCAGTGAACATAACAGTTTGCATGTGGATTCCTTACATTTGCCGCGCGCATGAATTTATTGAGGTGACATTAAGAAAAAAATACTTCTGCCAGACGATTTCGCTGCAATTTTCCGGTCGTGGTCAACGGCAGCGCTGCCGCCTCCACAAAGCGGTAATGACGCGGGAGTTTGTAGGCGGCGAGGATGCCCTGACAATGCGCGCGCAGCGCCGCTTCGTCGACTGTCCGCCCGCTGCGGATCACAATGACTGCCGCTAATGCTTCATCCAAACGGGGATCGGGAATACCGGTCACGAACGCCAGCTCAACGGCCGGATGAGTTGCGAGAATTTCTTCGACTTCGGCCGGCGCGACATTAATGCCACCCGTCTTCACCATCTCCTTTAAGCGCCCGCGATAGAACAAAAAACCTTCCTCATCGACGAAGCCTAAATCACCGCTACGAAAGCCTCCATCCGCCGTGAACGCCTCGACCGTGCGCACCGGATCCTGCCAGTAACCCGCCATCACATTGCCATAAATCACAATCTCACCGGCGCTGCCGGTCGGCTGCTCAGCACCGCTTGAGGGATCAATAATCCGAATCTGATTGCCGTTTAACGCGCGACCGACCGTTTCGACGCGCCGGCTCAGCGGTAAGTCAGCATCGGTCACGGTGGCGTTGCCATAGGTCTCGGTCAGGCCGTAGACATTGCAGATCTGCAACGCGCCAAGCTCGGCCACGCGTTGCACCTGTGCCGCGGTGCCGATGGTCACGCCAGTGCGCAGCGACGACAAATCACGCTGCGCGCGCGTGGGATGCTCAACAAGCGCGAGCGCCATATTGGGTGTGCCGTAGAACACCGTGCAGCGCTCTGTCTCAATCAGGCGCAGCGCATCGCCGGCATCGAAATGTCCTTGCAGCACGAGGGTCCCGCCATGGGTTACCAGCGCAAACAGCGCATTCACACCCGCCAACGACCAGAACAATGAGACTGCGAGCCACAGCCGATCCTCCGCCCTCAGGTGCTGGCGCTCGCCGATCTCCCACATGTTATCGAGGAGCCCACGATGCTGCAGCGGCACGCCCTTGGGTAGCGCTGTCGACCCTGAAGTGTAGAGCAAACATGCGACATCTTCCGGTTGCACCAGCGCAGTCGCCTCGGCCAATTGCGATGCGGGAATCCCCGCCGCACGCTGCAGAAAATCCAGATAAGTCAGGCCCCCGGGCAGCACCACGTCGTCGAGTACAACTACTTCTTCCAGGCTCGGCAAGCCCTGCGCCAAGGCGCGCGCCTCGCTTAGCAGCGCGACGAAATCGCGCTCACGAAAGCGCGGTGCCATGAGCAAAAGCTTCACCGCTGCGTGCTCGAGTTGGTAGGCCAACTCACGCGCGCTCGACCAGGTATTCAGGCCCACCGTGATCGCGCCCACCGACATTGCGGCAAAATCCGCAATCAGCCATTCCGCGCGATTGCCGGCCAGGATCCCTACCCGCTCGCCATGACGAAGACCAGAGGCGAGCAGTGCGCACGCAAAAATTTGGACTTCCTGCGCGAACGAGGCGTAGGACCATCGGTGAGCGCCGTCGATAATGGCCGGGTGGGCAGGCGCGCGGCCGACGATTTCGCTCAGCAAAGCGGGCACCGTGCGGCTGAGGGGTTTGGGCATCGAATATTTTTCCTGCACAAAATTGTGGGCAAGCGGCCAGCCGAAAATATCGCACTCGCAGTGGAACGTCTATCATCCGCAACCCGCCTCTCTTAGTAGAGCTCCCAATCCACTGGCGATAAAGATGACTCCACCGATTAAGTGCCTGTTCTCGCCCTGTCGGCGCTACCGCTATGGCTGGGAGCTGATTTGGAACCGAGCCTTGCCGCCTTGCGCGTTTATCGGTCTTAATCCCTCAACCGCGGATGAAGACGGTCCGGATCCCACCGTTCGTCGGTGCATCAATTACGCCCGAGACTGGGGCTACGGACGCTTGGTGATGTTGAATTTATTTGGCTTGCGCGCCACCGAGCGGCAGGCGATGACGCGGCACGCGGCGCCCATTGCTCACGCTTGTGCGCCGCACGCGAACGACCAGCACCTACGCCGCACCGTTAAACGAATTCAGGTTGACGCGGGAATCGTGATCGCCGCGTGGGGCAACGATGGTCGGCACTTGGATCGCGCACCAGCCGTGCGTGCACTCCTCGCACCATTCGCGCTGCATTATCTGGCGTTGACCAAAAGTGGTGAGCCGGGGCATCCGCTGTATTTGAGAGGGGATTTGCGGCCAATTCGCCTCCCATAGGACGCGGATTGGCCGGGACAGAATTTCTCTGGATCTTGGCGTTCATCGCGCCTGAAGGTTCCTACCGCGAATTTTTCGCTTTGCCGTACTGCGCCATCTACTCTAGGCTTGCACGTCGTTCTTTTTTCTCAGGGATCATCATGTCTGCTCTGACCTCCGGCCCCACGTCGCACACGTATTTCTCGCAGCGCCTGCGCCTGCACTATGTGGATTGGGGAAATCCGAGCGCGCCACCCCTGCTACTCGTGCACGGTGGTCGCGATCATTGTCGCAACTGGGATTGGATTGCGCTGGCGCTGCGCGAGCAGTGGCATGTAATTGCGCCGGATTTGCGCGGCCACGGCGACAGCCAATGGTCGACTGAGGGCAGCTACCGCATGGACAGCTATGTCTACGATCTCGCACAGTTGATCCATCAGCAGAATCTCGCGCCAGTTACCATCCTGGCGCATTCCCTCGGCGGCAATATCGCAATCCGCTACACGGGCATATACCCAGCGACGGTCCGTAAGCTGATTGCAATCGAGGGCCTGGGCGCCTCGCCGCGTCTAGTGCGAGAACGCGCGAAACTTAATCTCGATGCGCGCATGCAGGCGTGGATCGACGAGCAGCGTGATCTCTCTGCGCGTCTACCACGGCGCTATGCCTCGCTCGAGGACGCGCTGAAACGCATGCAGGAAGAGAACAAGCATCTGTCGCCCGCGCAAGCCCGCCATCTCACCTTGCACGGCGTGAATCAGAACGAAGACGGCACGTTCTCCTGGAAATTCGACAACTACGTGCGCTCGTGGCCGGCCTTCGACATGGCGTCCACCGAGGTCGAGCAACTGTGGGCCAACATCACCTGCCCTACCTTGTTGGTCTACGGCAAGGAAAGTGGCGCCTCTGATCCCGGTGTGGATGGTCGCGCGCAACATTTTCAGCAAGCGACGGTCGTGACGCTCGACGGCGCCGGACATTGGGTGCATCACGATCAGTTTGAAAAATTTCTCGGGTTGGCGCGTGATTTTCTCGCCCAACCGTAAGCTACGAGCAGCCTGTCGGACTTAGGGAATCGTCGCGAGGCGTTGGGAGAGCGAGGCCAGATTGGCCCGCATGTGAGGCGAATAGTGGTTCTATTTAACGAACATGCGCGCGAATATGGACCGCTGTCCCAGCGCCATAGCAGATTCCTCCTAAGTCCGACAGGCTGCTAGCAACCAGTTCAAAGAGGGTTTTTTAATGAAAGCTATTGTCAGTGTGGTGGTGGGCGGACCAGAAAGTTTGGTACTGCAGGATCTTCCCGCGCCGGTGCCGGGCGCCGACGAAGTATTAATCCGTGTGCGAGCCTGCGGCGTAAATTATCCCGATACCCTAATGCTGGAAGATAAATATCAATTTCGTCCGGTGCGGCCGTTTGCGCCGGGCGGCGAAGTGGCTGGCGAAATCATTGGGGTAGGTGGAGCTGTCACTGGATTCGCAGTGGGCGACTGTGTCATTGCACTGGTCGGCCATGGGGGAATGGCCGAGCAGGTCGTGGCGAAGGCGGCTAAATGCCTCACGATGCCCGCGGGAATGCCCTTCGCGGAAGCCGCCGCGTTTATTTTCACCTACGGCACCTCTTATCACGCGCTGAAACAACGCGCGACGCTGAAGTCCGGCGACACCTTGCTAGTCCTGGGCGCCGGGGGCGGCGTTGGCCTTGCGGCCGTTGAACTTGGGGTGGCGATGGGGGCACGGGTGATCGCGGCCGCCTCGAGCGCAGACAAAGTGGAACTTGCGAAAGCGCACGGTGCCGCCGGCGGCATCGTCTATCCGCGTGGTCCTTTCGATAAAGAAGGGACCAAAGCGCTGGCCGAGAGTTTTAAAGACGCCTGCGGCAAAGCCGGCGCGAATGTGATTTACGACGCAGTGGGCGGCGACTATGCCGAAGCGGCGCTGCGCGCGATCGCCTGGGAAGGGCGCTTCCTGGTAGTGGGTTTTCCCGCCGGCATTCCGCGCATTCCACTCAATCTCGCCTTACTCAAGGGCTGCCAAATCGTGGGCGTATTTTGGGGCGCCTATACCGAGCGCGCGCCAGCCGAGAACGCGCGCAATAACCAGGAGTTGCTCGATCTCTACACCGCTGGTCGCATCAAACCCCATGTCTCGCGGCGTTTCCCGCTCGCTGAAGCCGGGCAGGCGATCCGCGAACTGAGTGAGCGTCGCGCGCTGGGGAAAATTGTGGTAATGCTCGACTGAACGAAAACAAACCGGGGACAGTTTATCGATTTCGAAGAATAGGGCTCGCTCAAAGTCGGGCAGCCAGGCGAGTAATCGGTAAACTGTCCCCGGGTATTCGATAGGAGGTGGCTATCATTTCGATTCGAGACTACACCGCACACGATGCGACGGGGCTTGCCCGACTGGTACGGCGCAAAGAAGTGTCGCCGACAGAGTTATTGGAAGCGGCACTCGCGGCTTGCGCGCGAGTTAATCCTGAGGTCAATGCTGTACTGCAAACCCTGCCGAGTGCCGCGCGGGCAGCAATCAAAGCGGGGCTACCCGCGGGACCGTTCAGCGGTGTGCCCCTCGTGATCAAGGAACTCGTGCTGCATGCCAAGGGTGTTCGTTGCGATATGGGTTCCCGGTTAGCGCAAGGCTTTGTCGCGGGCAGTGATACCGAACTGATGGCGCGCTTCCGCCGCGCTGGATTCGTCCTCGCAGGGACCACCCAAACGCCAGAGTTGGGGTACAACCCAACCACCGAAACCGTGTTGTTCGGCCCCGTGCGCAATCCGTGGAATCTGGCGCGCAGCGCTGGTGGTTCGAGTGGTGGTGCCGGCGCGGCGGTGGCGGCCGGGATTGTGCCGCTTGCGCACGCGAGCGATGGTGGCGGCTCGATCCGCATACCAGCGGCATGCAATGGTTTGGTTGGACTCAAACCCTCACGCGATCGAATTCCGTCCGGCCCGGATTACGGTGAGTTGCTGTGCGGCTGGGCGACCGAATTTGCGGTGACTCGCAGCGTGCGCGACGCCGCTGCCTTGCTCGACGCCGTTGCCGGACCAGATGTAGGCGCCCCGCATTTAATCGCGCCGCCGCGCCGCCCGTATGCGAGGGAAATCCGAACCAAACCAGACAAACTGAAGATCGCATGGGCCACCACCTCACCCTCCGGCCAACGCCTCCATCCTGAATGTCGCAAAGCCGTGGAGCGCGCTGTGCAGACCTTGCAAGACTTGGGACATACCTTGGTCGAGGCTGCGCCAAAATATGACTGGGAGCCATTTCTGGTCGCGACTCATGTGGTGTGGACAGCCTTCACCGCGCAGTTCGTGACTGCGCTCAGCGCGGGCATGCGACGCCCTGCCAATCTGACCACGCTAGAAGCCGTCACCTTAGCCTGCCACCGTGACGGGCTACGTTTTACTGCGCTTGATTTGCTTAACGCGCTCGATCACGGAAATCGCCTGACACGGATGGTGGGTAACTTCTTTATAGGTTTCGACGCGCTAGTGACCCCGACGACCGCGCGACCCGCCCCACCCCTGGGTGAAATCAATCAGGCGCGTAAGGGGTTGAGCGCGCGCGGCTGGACTGAGCAAGTTTTCGGGTATGTCCCGTTTTCGCCTTTGTTTAATACGACGGGAAATCCGGCAATTTCATTGCCGCTGCATTGGACTGCCGACAATCTTCCGGTCGGGACTCAGATCGTAGGCCGGCTAGGCGATGAAGCGACATTATTGAAGTTGGCCGCGCAACTGGAAACCGCCCTGCCCTGGGCCAAGCGACGTGCGCCGGTGCACGCGACCAACTAATCGCAGCGAATTCAAAAATCCAGGGACAGTTTACTGATTACGCATTCGCGCCAACGTCGCGCCACGGCCTGTTCTGGAAATCAGTAAACTGTCCCTGGATTTGAATTTCCGTGGAGACTCTCCTGTGACTGCAAGAGTTCTGCTTTCCTGGAGTTCAGGTAAGGACAGCGCGTGGGCGCTCCATCGACTGCGCATGGAACGCGCTGTCGAGATCGTCGGCCTGCTGACTACTTTCAACGAGGCCGCCGGGCGCGTCGCCATGCACGCCGTGCGGCAAACTCTGGTCGAAGCCCAAGCAGCGGCGAGCGGCCTGCCACTGTGGCCAGTCTCACTACCTCATCCGTGCAGCAATGATCAATACGCAACGATTATGTCCGGTGTGGTGGCGGAGGCGCGCGCCGCTGGCGTCACCCATGTGGCCTTTGGCGATCTGTTTCTTGAGGACATCCGCGCCTATCGCGAGGCCATGCTCGCCGGCAGTGGCATCACGCCCTTATTTCCACTGTGGGGATCCCCGCTCGACACGCCCGCATTAGCGCGCGAAATGCTGGCCGGTGGCTTACGCGCAGTGCTGACCTGCGTGGATACCAAGCAGCTGGCGGCGGCCTTTGCCGGCCGCAGCTACGATTCGATGCTGCTCGCCGAGCTGCCCCAGGGCGTCGATCCCTGTGGCGAGAACGGCGAGTTCCACACTTTCTGTCACGCAGGACCGATGTTCGCGCGCGACATCCCTATTGCGCTCGGCGAATCGCTCACTCGCGACGGCTTCTGCTTCACCGATGTGTTGCCGGCAGAGGCGCGGTAACTGCACCGCGCTAAAGTGGCGCCTCTCTGGGTGATATTAGGCTTGGTGTGCCCGCTCCAATGATGCAGTGACACCGCCTCAAGGTGTGCGCCTCGCAGGCACCACGCGCTCAGGTTTCCCGATGATAGGCTTTCGAGGTGATGAGCCAGGCGTCTTCTATCTTGTGATAGGAGAGATAATCCACGAACAACATGTCGTTGATCCGCACGCGCACCTTGGCAAGCGCCTGCGTCGACGACGTGATGTCGAGCAGCAGCAATTGCGCTTCGCGCGGTGAACCTAGCGCCTTAGGTGACTGGCGGCCGGCCAATATCTCCTTGTAGTGCGCTGCGCCCCAGCAAGTCATCTTGCCTTCGCGAAAGCCGTGCAGCTGGGCGGTGGTGGCAAATACGCGGTCGAACTTATTCACGTCGCAGTCGTACATGAGATCGAGATAAAGCTGCACCGCTTCGGCCAACGCCTGTGTTTGGGTGGTGATCATGATGGTCTCCGTTGGGGGTTCGAAGTTTTGACCGCCGGAATGACGACCTGTCGAAATAATTCGTCGATTTCGCGAGCGGGCCTTCCTGCGCGACGTTTCCGGCTTCGCCCACTTGCTCAGTCCTCTGCCACGACGCTTACCAAGTCTCGATCGCCGTTCGCATATCGACCTCGAACGACCAGCCGCGACGCGGCTGCTTATAGAGATACTCGTAGCCATCGACGATCGCCTGAATATCGATCAGGCCATCGTCACCGAGCTTCGCCGCATATTCCGGAAAGCGCGCACGAATTTTGTCGCCGGCGATGGCGCCGTCGATCACCACATGCCCGACATGGATGCCGTCAGGGCCAACTTCCTTCGCCATTGCGTGCGCCAGCAAGCGCAGCGCGCCTTTGGCGGAATTGAAGGCGCCGAAATTGGGTTTGCCGCGCATCGAGGCGCTCGCGCCGGTAAAGAGAATAGTGCCGCCACCATCGCGCTTCATATGTTTCACGGCTTCGCGGCCGTACAGGAAACCGCCGAAACAGCACACCCGCCAGCTGTTTTCGAAGAACTCCGCAGTCATGTCTTCAATCCGACCCGGGGTGTTATTGCCGGTGTTGTAGATGACGAGATCAAGCTTGCCGACCGCGCGTGCCTGCTGAAACAACGCGCTGGTCGCTTGTTCGTCCGTCGCATCGGCCACCACTGCGGTTGCAAGGCCGCCGTCACGCGCGATGCTGGCGACCACGGCAGCCAGACTCGCGGCGGTACGGCCCGCCACGAACACGTGCAGCCCGAGTTTCGCGAAACGTCGCGCAAGCTGGGCGCCCATCCCCTGGTCGGGACCAACCCCACTGATAATCGCAGTCTTAGTCATAGTGATTCCTCACGAAAGAATGATGGAAGCGAAATACTCTGGCAGTGCCTAACTGGGAAGTCGCAGGCACCAAGGCAGGCCGAGTTCCCCGAACACGCCACCCGCGTGCTCGGGGCGTCGTAAATCTTCATGAATTCATTTCCTACGTTGTCGTCGCGGGCTCAGCCAACCCCGGCTTGCCGTGGCCCCAGCGATTGAAGTGGGTCTTACTGGCGGCTGGTTCGCGCGCCACGGGACCGAACTTGCCGCGCGGGAAACCGATCGGAATCACGGCCACCACCCCATGGGTTTCCGGGATGCCGAAAAATTCGTGCATCTCAGGCTCGAACATCTGATGCATGGTAGTAAGACTCGCGCCGAGCCCTAGCCCGCGACAGGCCAGCAGGATGTTCTGCACACAGGGATAGATCGAGCCATAAGAAGGCGGCGCGAGTCCTACACGCTCTGCGGCCGGCACGACGAACGGCCAGTCGCGCGTGCCGCAACAGAACAACAGGACAGGCACTTCGTGCATATGTTCGGAGAGATGCAGCGCGGCATCGATAAGCCGTCCCTCTTTGGTCGGTGCTGCTCTGCGTTCCCGCATGCTGCCGAAGCGATTGCGCATCCAGTAGTCATAGCGCTCGCCGAAGAAGCGCTTGCCTGCAGCGTCAGTGACCACCAGAAAGGCCCAGCGTTGCAGATTCTGGCCGCTCGGCGCGCAGGTGCCGGCGGCGAGGATTTTTTTGAGCATTTCGTCGGGCACTGGATCTGGCTTCAAGCGCCGCATCGCGCGCAGGCTGTGCATGGTGGCGAAGAGGCCCGGGTCTTGAGTCATGGGGTGCGTCCTGGGTCAGCGGCGTGGGTGAGATCAGCGGCGCAAGGCTGCAGTGACAAAGTCGAGACGATCCTGGCCGAAGTGCATCTCTTCGCCGATGAACATCGTCGGCGCGCCGAACACGCCGCGTGCGACTGCCTCGTCGGTGGTCGCGAGCAACGCCTGCTTCACTGCCGGATCGCCGATCAGCGTCAGAAATACGGCCGGATCGAAGCCGGCGTCGCGTAATACCTGCGCCACAACAGCTGCGTCACCCATCGCCAACCCGCGCGCGAAAATGCCCTCGAACGCCGCCGTTAGATAACGCATGAAATCCTGCGGATGCTGCAACTGCATGCCCGCGGCGCCGCGCATCAGGCTGAGGGTGTTGACCGGAAATTCCTTGGGGATATTGAGCGGCACGCCGTAGCGTGCGGCAAAGCGCGCAAGGTCCGCCATCAACCAACTGCCCTTGGCTGGGATCATCACCGGGCTGGTATTACCGGTGGCCTTGAACACGCCGCCCAGCAGCATCG
>JANOVQ010000189.1:0-2935 GCA_031417495.1 Pseudomonadota bacterium
CGTGAACTTCGTCGAGAATGATGTGCTCTCGATCCTTGATCACGGTGATTACGACGAAGGATTTGCGATTGCGTTGGCTTGCAAAGATCTGGGTCTCTCGGTGGATCTCGCCCGTTCGGTCGGCGTACCTGCGGAACTCTCAGGCCTAGTCGAACAGATCTATCGCAGGGCGAATGCACAGTATGGCGATCGTGCTGGGGAGATGACACCATTCAAGCTCTACGAAGACCTCATTGGCGTGGAGCTGCGCAGCGGGGCATCTTCATGAGCATTCTCCCGGAGCAGCCAATCGCGTTGAGCGAAACCACACTGGATCTCGACCCCAAACCCTATGCTTATTTCGGGCGGGGCCGGGTTGCCGAGGTCGGCACAGTAACGGCGGCGACGGGGGCCAGAAGTGCACTGATCGTCACGGACGCGTTCCTCGCCGCTTCCCCTGTGGTTGCCGTAGTTCGGGCCTCGCTCGAGGCCGCCGGCATCGTGGTTTCGTTGTTTGGTGCGATCACGCCGAATCCGACGACAACCTCAGTAGATCTTGGCAGCGACTTTGCCAGAGATCTGAGCGTCGAATCCATTGTCGCAGTGGGCGGCGGATCGGCGATGGATGCAGCCAAGGGAATCTCGATTGGAGCGGTGAACCCGCAGCGCGGCATTGACCTCGACTACCGGTCCATCTTCGGGCGGGATGCGCTACCCATCATCGCCATTCCGACCACGTCGGGCACAGGGGCCGAGGTAAACGGTTTTGGTGTCATCACTGACGTCGTCGGACATCGCAAGTTTTATGTGGGCTCGAGTAGTGCGCTGGCGAAGGCCGCCATCTTGGATCCCGACCTGACCATCGGTCTGCCCGCGGGAGCGACGGCGGCGACAGGAATGGATGCACTCACCCACGCTCTCGAGTCCTACCTCTCGCGACGCGCCAATCCCTACAGCGACGCGATCGCGCTCCACGTGATCTCCACCGTCGCGGACTACTTGCCGAGGGCAGTTGCCGACGGCACTGATATTGAGGCACGCTCGCAGTTGCTACTGGCATCCCACATTGCTGGAGTCGGCTTCTCGCACACCGGACTGGGCCTCGTTCATGGAATCGCGCATCCCCTGGGTGGGCAGTTCAACATTCCCCATGGCCTAGCGCTGTGCATCGTCGTAGAAGGCGTGCTTCGCTTCAACCTCGTCGCTCGCCAGTCGCGCCTCGCGCGCGTGGCTTTCGCGCTCGGCGCCGGCGTCACAGGAGCCGCTGAACAGGAAAATGCGCAGGCAGCGATCAGTGCCATCGTCCGTGTTGCCAAGGCGGTAGGAATGACCGGGCGACTCAACTCGTTCGGGGTGAATGCGGCGGACCTGCCAGGACTGGCGGACGACACACTGGCGGACGCGGTCACGGCAAACAATCCGATGTGGTCGGCAAGCCCGGTTGCGCGCGGGGCAATGTAATCGGCCAGGCACACGTTAGCGCGACCTTCCGCCTTGGATTTCTGCTGCCGCAGGAAAAGCAGGCGAGTGAGTTCTACGCCGGGTTGGTCGGGGTCGAATACCACAACGTCATCGCCTTCTGCAACGGCCGGAAACAAGCCGATTACCGCCGCTGCCCTTACCCAGTTTTCCTGAATGATCCGGGCCAGCATCGCACGTGCATCCTGATAAAGGCTGGTGGCAACCTCGCCTACGACCGGGTCTTCAAGGATGCCTGGATAACTGCCAACCAGCTCCCAGGTTTGGAAAAAAGGTGTCCAGTCTATTAGGTCTACGAGCTCTTCCAGGGGGTAGTTTTCGAACACCTGGACACCCATATTTCGTGGTGCAGACGGAATGCCCAGGGACCAGTCGATGGCAACCCGGTTTTCCCGGGCTGCGGCGAGCGGGATAGGGGGCGCTCTGCGGCTGCCCTGGGCCCGGCGATCGCGCAGGCGCTGGTATTCCTCAGTAGTCTTAACATGCAGGGCAAGGCGGCTGTCAGGCTCCAGAAGTTGCCGCACCACGCCCACGGCGCGCGAAGCATCCTTGACCCAGAACACGCCTTGTCGATATTCCGGTTCAATGCGCAGTGCCGTGTGTACCGGCGAAGTGGTTGCTCCGCCTATGAGCAAGGGAAGCTCGAAACCCTGTCGCTGCATTTCCGCTGCCACCATGCGCATTTCTTCCAGCGATGGAGTGATCAGTCCCGACAATCCGATGATATCGGCTTTTTCCCGCACTGCCGCGGCAAGTATGGATTCGCCGGGCACCATGACACCGAGGTCCGTCACGCGAAAGTTGTTACACCGCAGCACCACGGCAACAATATTCTTGCCAATGTCATGCACATCACCCTTGACCGTAGCCATCACGATGTGGCCCTGGTCTCTGGCTGCTTCGCCCGCAGCAGCCTTTTCATTTTCGATGTGTGGAATGAGGACGGCGACAGCCTGCTTCATGACGCGCGCGCTCTTGACGACCTGCGGCAAGAACATTTTGCCGCTACCGAACAGGTCGCCGACCACGTTCATGCCCTTCATCAAGGGTCCTTCGATAACGTCCAGTGCCCGGCGAGACTGAAGCCTTGCTTCTTCAGTATCTTCGTCGATGTACGTGTTAATGCCTTTAACCAGGGCGTGCACCAGGCGATCTTCCACAGCGTCTTCCCGCCAGGCTTCGCTGATCGCTTCGCTTTTCCCTCCACCCTGGAATGCCTGCGCTATTTCCAGCAGACGATCAGTGGCATCTTCGCGGCGATTGAGCACAACATCCTCGACTGCATTGCGCAGTTCCGGGTCGATCTCATCGTACACTTCAAGCTGGCCGGCGTTGACGATACCCATGTCCATTCCAGCTTGAATGGCGTGATAGAGGAATACCGAGTGGATGGCTTCCCGCACCCGGTCCTGGCCGCGAAAGGAAAAAGACACGTTGCTGACGCCACCGGAAATCAATACACCGGGGCAGACCTGCT
>JANOVQ010000190.1:0-9678 GCA_031417495.1 Pseudomonadota bacterium
CGGCGTCTGTCCAGGCGCCGGCGCGGGTGATCAACATTGGTTCGATCGACGGCCTCCACACGTCGGTGTTTGAAAATTTCTCGTATGGCGCGTCGAAAGCAGCGGTGCATCACCTCACCCGCATGCTGTCCGCGCGCTTGGCCGCGCGCCATATCACCGTGAATGCGGTGGCCCCGGGGCCGTTTGCGACCGACATGATGGCGCCGATGATCGCGAGCATGGGGGATGCGATCGTCAATCGAGTCCCGCTCAAACGGATGGGTGAGGCCAATGACGCGGCGGGCATCGCAATTTTTCTGGCTTCACCAGCCGCCAGCTTTATCACGGGCACCGTGATTCCAGTTGATGGTGGAATCTCAGGCGCAAGCTGAGCGTGGCTTACTTACCCTGTGTCGAAATCGAACCAGCAGAACCCGCCACTGCGGCGGTCATCTGGTTGCATGGTCTGGGCGCGAGTGGGCATGATTTTGAGCCCATCGTGCCAGCCCTGAGGTTGCCCGAAGAATTGAGGGTGCGCTTTGTGTTTCCGCATGCGCCGTCGATTCCGGTGACGATTAATGGTGGCGTCTCGATGCCGGCGTGGTATGACATCCGTGCACTGGATCTGGAGCGCAAGGTGGACGAAGGCCAGTTGCAACACTCCGCGCTGGCGGTCGGTGAGTTGGTGGCGCGGGAGGTTGCCCGTGGGATCCCCAGCACGCGAATTATCATTGCGGGCTTTTCGCAAGGTGGCGCAGTCGGCTTCCAGCTGGCCTTAAGCTATCCGCAGCCTTTGGCGGGCCTGCTCGCGCTGTCCACCTATTTCGCGACCCGCAATTCCCTCGTACCCCATCCGAGTAACGCCAGGTTACCAATTCTGATTCACCATGGCGATGCTGACCCGATGGTGGCGGAGGCGAAAGGTCGGCAGAGCGCGGCGGTGCTCACCGAATGGGGTTACCCTGTCGAGTACAAAACCTATGCCATGGAGCACGCGGTGTGTCCGCCACAGATCCGCGACATCGGACACTGGCTGAGGGCGCGGCTGGCATGACGATCACGAGTTTGAATGCCCTCACCTTGGGTACTCACGACATGCCGCGCAGCGTGGCGTTTTATCGCGCGCTTGGTTTCGAGATCCGGTACGGTGGCGAGTCCGCGAGTTTCACCTCCTTCGTGTGCGGCGCGAGCTTCCTGAATCTCGTGTTGGTGCCAATGACCACGCAGTGGGCCTGGTGGGGACGCGCAATTTTCCATGTCGATGACGTGGATGCTTGCTACGCAACTGCCCTTGCCAAGGGCTATGTGACTGAAGCCCCGCCGCGTGATGCAGTCTGGGGGGAACGCTATTTTCACATGACTGATCCCGATGGTCATGAACTGAGTTTTGCGCGACTACTCGCAAAATGAGTCTGTAAAAAAGAGAGGATAAAGTGATGAAGCCCAGCATAATCTTGCTGTCTTTGCTGTTCAGCGCGAGCGCTGTGGCGGTTGAGGTGGCGCCTACTGAATCTCCGGCCTATCTCAAAGGCAAGGAAACCCTGGCGCGGGTGACCGGCGCGAACGGCGCCAAAGTCGTCGAAGGATTGCAGGATATCGCGCCCGAACTTGGCCGTTGGATAATCGAGTGGGGTTACGGTCAGGTGATTTCGCGCCCGCAGCTCGATCTGCGCACTCGCGAGTTGATCACGGTGGGTGCACTGACCGCACTCGGGACCGCGCAGCCACAGTTGAAAGCGCATATTAACGGCGCGCTCAATGTGGGTTGTAAGCCGGAGGAGATCGTGGAGGCAATCATGCAAATGACGGCCTATGCGGGCTTCCCCGCCAGTTTAAACGGCATCGCGCAGGCCAAAGAAGTCTTCGCGGAACGCGCGATCAAGGTGAATCTCACGCCGTGAGATCCCCTGCGATGAGTGAAATCGACGATCCCAAGAGTAAGTCTCAATATAAGCGCGAGCATCTCGCACTGCAGGCGCTGGGCAAGGATCTGGTCGAAGTGCCAGAACGCCTACTGAAGCGCTTGCCGTTATCAGAGCGGCTGCTTGAAGCCGTCTACCTCGGCCGAAAATTGCAACGCGGTGCATTGCAGCGCCAGTTACGACATCTCGGTGGCTTGCTTGAGGAGGAAGATCACGTCGTGATCCGCGCCGCGCTCAAAGCGGCGCGTGAACCGGGCGTGGCGGAGATCCGGCGAATGCATGAACTGGAAGCGCTGCGCGAGGCGTTATTGCGCGAAGGCGATGCAGTGGTCGAGTCCTTGGCACAGCGCTATCCAGCGCTCGATCGCCAGCAACTGCGGCAGTTGGTGCGCAATGCCAAACAAGAAGCCGAACGCGAACAGGCGCCGCGTGCGGCGCGTGCGGCGCGCGCATTGTTCCAGTTTTTGAAACGTCTGCTAGCGCCTGCCGTCGATCCGGCACCGGAAGCCTGAACGCTGCATGTTTACTTATCTGAACCCCACGATTCGGCGGCGCCTAATCGACGCCGGCAAATTAATCCGCATCAATCGCGAAGGGCAGGTAATTCCAGTCGAGGCGCCGCCGCCCGAGGGTGAACTCGCGATCAATGTCCTGGGGCCGATTCCGTTGCCGATCCAGATCGATCAACTGAATTTTACGGTTCAATGGTATGCGACGGTGCGCAGCACCGAACTCGCCAAAGTCGAAAGTCTGGCGCGTGATCTACGCGAACAAGGGGGGCCGCAGTTCTTTGCGATGCTGGCATCGAGTATGGCAGTCAACAGCGTACTCGTTGTCGGCGACCCTAAAGCACACGAGGTACCGCTGGTACGGGTGCACTCGAGCTGCATGACGGGCGATGTGTTCGGCTCGCAGCGCTGCGAATGCGGCCCGCAGTTTATTTCTGCACTGACGCGCTTGCATCAGTCGCCGAGCGGCGGGCTGCTGATTTATATGTCCGGCCACGAAGGACGCGGCATCGGCCTGTGGGCGAAGGCGGCGACTTACTTGCTGCAGGACGCCGGTGAAAATACCTATGAGGCGAATCGCTCGCTCGGGCTGCCCGAGGATTCGCGCGACTTCACGGATGCCGCCGCACTGCTCCATTACTTCGTCGGCAATCGACGGTTTCGTTTACTCACCAACAATCCCAAGAAGATTCGCGATCTCAATGCGCAGGGTTTGCACGAGGTCGTCGCCGAACGTCATGTGACCGGCGTTAACGATTTCAACAAACGCTATCTGGCGGCCAAACGCGATTGGGGTCATCAACTCGAAGACTTCGATTTTCCGAGCAAGTGAGCGCCGCGCATTTCGTTACCTGTGCGTATGAACCCGGATCCCGACGGCGAGTATCGCCGGCGACGCGCTGAGCGGCGTCCACCAAATCGCCGCCGACCTTGGCGTTGGTTGGGCGCCGCGCTTCTATTATTGGCTTTCGTGCCGCCTTTGGCGCTGCGTTGGTTGACACCTCCTGTCAGCGCATTCATGGCAGAGGCCTGGGGCGGCGCCATCATCGCGGGGCGCAGCGGTTTTAATCTGCAACAGACCTCGCTGCCACTCGCCGCCATCTCGTCGAATCTCATGCTCGCGGTGATCGCGGCCGAAGATCAGCAATTCTCACATCACCATGGCTTCGACTTTAACCAGATCGCGGCGGCCTTACGCGAGCAACGCAAAGGCGGTCTACGCGGCGCAAGCACCCTGAGTCAGCAGACGATCAAGAATCTATTGCTGTGGTCGGGACGGAGCTGGCTGCGCAAAGGGCTTGAAGCCTGGTACACCTTCTGGCTAGAAGCGTTCTGCAGTAAAAAACGGATACTTGAGCTGTATCTTAACTTTGCGGAATTTGGCGACGGGATTTATGGCGCGCGCGCGGCAAGCAGCGTTTACTTTGGAAAGCCGGCCGCTCAGCTCAGTGCAGATGAGGCCGCACTGCTGGCCGCTGTATTGCCAAATCCGCGTCATCTCCAGATCTCGAACCCATCGTCATCTGTCCGTGCCCGGCAACATTGGATACTGCAGCAGATGCGGCAGTTGGGGGGCGTCGCGTCTTTGCGCGAAATGTGATCACTGGTGCGAGATCAACGGACCGCACAGTCAATCTTTTCTGCAGAGAGTAGATCGATACCGAAAGCTATCGTCGAAATACAGGAGGAAACTCAAAACTCGAAGATCGAGTCACCGCGACCCAGATGAAGCAGTTGGCGAGAGCGTTTGGGGTCGGCGGCACGCAAGGAGAACGGGGGTGGCTCGCGGTAATGGCGCCGTTGGTGGGGGTGCTGTGAGGTTGGCGCGAACGTTTATCGTCGTCATCCCGGGCGCAGACACAGGATCCATGGGCGGAGGATATTCAGCAAGGGTTCCAGCTATCCGCAGCTTGGGATTCTGGAATGACGGGAATTAAGGGTTCCTGGAAGGCCGGGATTATCGAAAAGCAGGAATCAGACTTACAGACGTCTCAGCGCAAAGACGCGTTGATTTTCGCCAATACGCCCGCGCCTGGGCACAACTCTTTCTCAGTCAATGCGTTCAGCGGCGAGCCCACCGTATTCAAATTCTGGTGGATGTCGGTCGCTTGGTTGTCCACATACAACAGGCCCGTGACTACTTCACCCAGCGCCTGGTGTTGCTGGATGTAGTTCATCGCGGACACCTTATTGGTCGCGTCGTACTCCGGCGCTGCCTTGTGCAGGCGGATCACGGTGCCGTCGTGCTGCACCACTTCGACTGTCGTGCCTTCGGCGTAATCAGCAGTAATTTCCGTCTTGCTTTCGATGAAATCGAGCGAGTTGACTGCTTCATTGTGCGCGCGAACGTAGTCGTAGCTCTTGGTACTGCCGGCGTGGTTGTTGAAGGCCACGCACGGACTGACAATATCAATGAAGGCGGCACCGGTGTGCCCGATCGCAGCGCGAATAATTGGCACCAGCTGGCCTTTGTCGCCGGAGAAACTGCGCGCGACGAAGGTGGCGCCCATGAGCAACGCAAGTGATACGGTATCGATCGGCGAATCGGCGTTCGCAACGCCCTTCTTAGAAGCCGAGCCCTTGTCGGCAGTGGCCGAGAACTGGCCCTTGGTAAGGCCGTACACGCCGTTATTCTCGAGGATATAAACCATGTTCACGCCGCGCCGCATGAGATGCGCGAACTGGCCGAGTCCGATTGAAGCAGAGTCGCCGTCACCGGAGACTCCAAGATACAGCAAAGCCCGATTGGCGAGATTCGCTCCGGTCAAGACTGAGGGCATGCGGCCGTGCACGGTGTTGAAGCCGTGTGAGCTACCCAGGAAATAATCCGGGGTTTTCGACGAGCAGCCGATGCCGGACAACTTCGCGACCCGGTGTGGCTCGATATCGAGTTCCCAGCAGGCCTGAATAATCGCCGCCGAGATTGAATCATGGCCGCAGCCTGCGCACAGCGTGGAAATTCGGCCTTCGTAATCGCGACGCGTGAAACCGCGCGCATTAGCTGGCAGCGCAGGATGGTGCAGTCGGGGTTTTGTGAGATAGGTCATGTCAGGCCACCTTGCCGGCTTTGCGGGCGTCGACACGCATGGCGCGCATCATTTCCGCGATCGACTGAATAATGAAACGCGCCGTAATCGGTGTGCCATCGTAATGCAGGATCGGGATGACGCGTGCAGGATCAATCCCAAGTTCGTTGATCAGCATGGAGCGTAACTGGCCATCGCGATTTTGTTCGACCAGGAAAACTTCGTCATGCTCGGTGATAAAGTCGGCGACTGCCTCGCTAAACGGGAAAGCGCACACGCGCAAGATGTCCACATACAGGCCCTGCGCCTCAAGGCCGCCGAGCGCTTCCGCCATCGCGGGGCTGGTCGAGCCGTAGTAGATCACGCCGCAACGGGTCGCCTTCTGCGCCTTGCGCAACACGGGCTGCGGAACCAGGGCTTTCGCCGAATCAAATTTCCGTTGCAGCCGCTCCATGTTATAGAGGTAATCGGGGCCAGCCTCAGAATAATTCGCGCGCGCATTCTTGGTGGTGCCGCGCGTGAAATAGCCGCCCAGCGAGGGGTGCGTGCCGGGATAGGTGCGATACGGAATGCCATCACCATCCACATCCAGGTAACGTCGGAAATCATTGCCAGCATCCAGCATTTCGCGCGTCATGACTTTGCCACGATCAAAGGCGCGGCTGTCATCCCATGCGAAGGGTGCGCTCAAGCGCTGATTCATCCCAATGTCGAGATCCGTCATCACAAACACCGGCGTTTGCAGCCGATCAGCCAAATCCAGCGCGGCCGCGGCATGCATGAAACATTCGGTCGGATCTTCTGGAAAGAGCAGGATGTGTTTGGTATCGCCATGGGAGGCGTAAGCGCAGGCCAGTAGATCAGCCTGCTGTGTGCGCGTCGGCATGCCGGTTGAGGGACCGCCGCGCTGAACATTGATAATCGTGATCGGGATTTCCGCAAAGTAAGCGAGCCCCAGAAACTCCGTCATCAAGGACACCCCAGGGCCAGAAGTCGCGGTGAACGCGCGCGCGCCATTCCAACCCGCACCGGTTACGATGCCGATAGCAGCGATTTCATCTTCGGCCTGCACGATGGCGTAACGATTTTGTTGGGTCTCGGGATCAACCCGATATTTCGCGCAATAGCGTTGGAAAGCCTCTGCCAGCGAAGAAGAGGGTGTAATCGGATACCACGCACAAACGCTCGCGCCACCGTATAAGCAACCCAACGCAGCGGCCGAGTTCCCGTCGACGAAAATCTTGTCGCCCACGTTATCGGCGCGCTGCACTTTCAAGCCGAGCGGATGCGGCAGATTTTCTCGCGCATAATCGCGGCCAATCTTCAGCGCATTAAGGTTGGGCGCGAGCAGTTTCTCCTTGCCTTTGTATTGCTCGGCAATCAAATCTGCGAGGGCTGCTTCGTCGATTTCGAGCAGAATGGAAAGTGCGCCAATGTAGATAATGTTCTTGAACAGCTGGCGTTGTCGCGGATCTTCATAAGTCGCGTTACACAGCGTGGTTAACGGCATGCCGATGACGCTGATGTCGTCGCGAAATTTGGAACTCGGCAGGGGCTTCGAGTTGTCGTAGAACAGATAACCGCCAGGCTCGAGTTCGTTCAGATCGTTGTCCCAGGTCTGCGGATTCATCGCGACCAGCAGATCAACCCCGCCGCGACGCCCGATCCAGCCCGCTTCGCTGACCCGCACCTCGTACCACGTCGGCAGGCCCTGGATGTTCGACGGGAAAATATTGCGCGGGCTGACTGGCACCCCCATGCGCAGGATTGCCTTGGCGAACAGTTCGTTAGCCGATGCCGAGCCAGAGCCGTTGACATTCGCGAACTTGACGACGAAATCGTTGGTAGCAGTGATCGGCTTCACGCAGCGTTCCTCTGTGAATTCCGAGGCGAATTGGGGGCCGAGTTCTGAGGGCGGCAGGCGGGGCCGGCATGCGTCATATCGAGCAGGAATTTTTGCATGTCCCACGCGCCCGTCGGGCAACGTTCGGCACACAACCCGCAGTGTAGGCAGACGTCTTCGTCTTTCGCCATGATGCGGCCCGTCTTCAGACCTTCCACTACGTACACGTCCTGCGTCTCGTTAACCGCCGGTGCGGTCAAGCGCTGCCGGAGATCGGCTTCGTCGCCATTGGCGGTGAAGGTGATGCAGTCCATCGGGCAGATGTCCACACAGCCGTCACACTCAATGCAGAGCGGCGCGTTGAACACAGTTTGGATATCGCAGTTCAGGCAGCGCTGAGTTTCTTTCAACGCGGTTTGCGCATCGAAGCCGAGCTCAACTTCGACCTTGATACTCTTCAGGGTTTTTTCAGCGGCCGCCCACGGCACGACGTGGCGATTATCGTTTGAGATATCGTTGTCGTAGCTCCACTCATGAATGCCCATTTTCTGCGACACCACATTCAGGTGTGGAGGCGGGCGGTCGGCGAGGGATTCGCCGCACAGGAATTTGTCGATCGAAATTGCCGCTTCGTGGCCGTGGGCAACGGCCCAGATAATATTCTTCGGGCCGAAGGCCGCGTCACCGCCGAAGAACACGTGAGGGATGGTGGATTGCAGGCTCTTTTCGTCCAGCACCGGCAGACCCCATTGATCGAACTCGAGCCCGACGTCGCGTTCGATCCAAGGGAAGGAGTTTTCCTGACCGACCGCGATTAGGACTTCGTCGCAGGCGAAGAACACGTCAGGTTCGCCTGTTGGCACCAGCGAACGGCGACCTTTGGCGTCGTATTCCGCGTGCACTTTAGAGAAGGTCATGCCGGTAAGCTTGCCGCTTTCGTGGGCGAAGGCTTTCGGCACATGAAAATTCAGGATGGGAATCCCTTCGTGCTGGGCATCTTCCTTCTCCCAGGGCGAGGCCTTCATTTCCTCGAACCCGGAGCGCACGATGACTTTTACGTCATCGCCACCGAGGCGACGTGCGGAGCGACAACAGTCCATCGCGGTATTGCCACCGCCGAGCACGATGACCCGTTTGCCGACTTTCTCGATATGACCAAAGGAGACTGAGGACAACCAGTCGATTCCGATGTGGATCTGGGCGGCGGCTTCCTGGCGCCCAGGAAGTTCCAGATCGCGCCCGCGCGGCGCGCCGCACCCGACAAACACTGCATCGTGTTTCTCGTTCAGCAGCGATTTCAAGGAATCGATCCGGTGCCCGCCGACGAATTCGACCTCAAGGTCGAGGATATAACCGACCTCTTCATCGATCACTTCTTCGGGGAGGCGGAAACGTGGCACCTGTGTGCGCATAAAGCCGCCAGCTTTGGGATCTTGATCATAGACCGTGACGTGGTAGCCCAAGGTGGCGAGGTCGCGGGCAACGGTCAGTGAGGCGGGTCCGCCGCCAATGCAGGCTACTGTACGACCGTTTTTGGCGGTCTCCAGTTTCGGGAGGCGGGCGCTGATATCGCCTTTGAGATCGGCGGCGACTCGTTTGAGGCGGCAGATGGCGACTGGTTCGGGCTTCGCGAGGTTGTCTTCCTCGACCCTGCCGCGTCGACACGCCGGTTCGCAGGGCCGGTCGCAGGTCCGTCCGAGAATTCCCGGGAAGACATTTGAATTCCAATTCACCATGTAGGCGTCGGCGTAGCGACCGGCCGCGATCATGCGAATGTATTCGGGGACAGGCGTGTGAGCCGGGCAGGCCCACTGGCAATCGACTACTTTATGAAAATAGTCGGGATTTCGGATGTCAGTAGTGCGCAAAGCCTCTTTCCTCAACAGGCTTGAACAGGGTGCTCGATTTCGAGCGTGGCGCAGTGTACTTCGCACAGCGCCCATAGAAAAGTCTTTAGTTCACAAGATTCGTGTCAGACGATTAGATAGACTTCGTGCAAGTCGCCTCACGCGGCTGAAGGATGAACAGAACCTAAACAGCAAGGGGAGGCAGCATGCCACTGACCAAGATTCAGACGACGACGGGAACGGCGAGTCCAGATGAGCTTGGGCGCACGTTGATTCATGAGCACGTGCTGGTTGGCTTCCCTGGTTGGGAACTCGACGCGAAGGCCCCAAAATTCAAGCGCGCCGAAGGCATGGCGCGTGCAGTCGATCAAATGCACGAGCTGCAAGGCCATGGGGTTGGGACTTTTGTCGATCCCTGCCCGATGGATCTCGGGCGCGACGCGGAATTCCTGGCCGAGCTCGCGCAAAAATCAGGCATGCGAATCATCTGCACGACCGGTGCGTACTTTGAAGCCGAGGGCAACACCTACACTTTCCGGCATTTGACGGTGG
>JANOVQ010000191.1:0-5066 GCA_031417495.1 Pseudomonadota bacterium
TCCATCGGCGGTGTTGCGCGAGCCGAGCGACCGGATATACAACTCGGACGCGCCGTCCAGTTCGTCCATGCGCACGCGATCGCCGAGAATCGCTCCACCGCTTTTTGGGCTACTCGGATCGATAGCCAGTACGCCGATTCGCCCCCTGGCGATTCGTTGCAAGGCGAGATGTCCCACCAAGGTGCTTTTACCGGCACCTGGTGCGCCGGTGATGCCGATACGCCGCGCGACATTTGCTACGGGCTGACGTGGCAGTCTCTGCGCGAGTTCATGGACACTCGCATTGGAAAGCTGCGAAAGTGTGCGGCCCAATGCCCGACGATCGAGTGGTGGATTCATCACTGGCCGCGACTCCAACACCCTCTCATGCAAGACGCGCCGCCAGTTCGCTCACTACCTCCTCCAGAGGCATATCGGCAGTGAAAATCGCGGTCACCCCGAGCTCACGCAGATGCGGTTGGTCTCCAGTAGGGATCGTGCCGCCGACGAACACTTTGATGTCAGTCGCCTGCAGCTCGCGCAGCTGTGCGATCACGTCGGCGACCAGCTCCTTGTGGCTACCCGACAAAATACTCAGTCCGACCGCATCTACCCCTTCGTCTACAGCGACCTGTGCAATTTGCAGCGGGCTCCGGCGAAGGCCGGTGTAGATCACCTCGGCGCCCGCGTTGCGCAAGGTGAGCGCGACAATCTTGGCCCCGATATCGTGGCCGTCCAACCCTGGCTTACCAATCAGGATCCGTTTGCCTGCAAGCGCCGGGCGTGTCTGAAGCGGAGTATTCATAGATTGACCGGCTCTTTAAATTCGCCCCACTCTTTTTTCAGGCAGGCGACCATCTCACCCACCGTGGCATACGCGTGGCAGCAGTCGACGAGATACGGCATGACGTTCTCGCGATCATTGACCGCCGCGCGGGTAAGTTTGGCGAGTGACGCATCAACGGCAGATTGCTGGCGCGTATCGAGTACACGCTGAAACTTCTCCAGCGCGCGCGCTGCGACGGTCGGGTCAAGCTTGAACACCTCACCAACCTTAATTTCTTCGTGCGGCTTCTTGAAATGGTTCTGCCCCACGATGACATGCTCGCCGGAGTCGGTTGCGAGCTTTCGCTCCAGTCCCCGTTCCGCCAGGCGCAGCTGAATCCAACCATCTTCAATGGCACGGATCACGCCACCGTAAGTATCAATCTCGCCCATGACTTGCACAATCTTCGCTTCCATCCGATCGGTGTGCTCTTCCACAAAATAGCTGCCACCGAGCGGATCAACGGTGCGACCTATGCCGCTTTCGTAGGCGATGATTTGCTGAGTGCGCACGGCGAGTTCAGCCGAAAATTCCGTCGGGATCTGGAACGCCTCATCGAACGCGCAGGTGAAAATCGATTGCGCCCCACCGAATACTGCGGCCATCGTCTCCACCGCCACACGCACAACGTTGTTATAGGGCTGCGGCGCGACCAGCGACGATCCCCCGCACACCACGCCGAAGCGAAAATGTTGGGCTTTCGGATCCTCGACACCGTAACGCTCCTTCATCAAGCGCGCCCACAGCCGCCGGCCCGCACGGAATTTAGCGATCTCCTCGAAGAAATCCATATGGACGTAGAAGAAAAACGACAGGCGCTTGGCGAATTTCTCGACATCGCCGCCGCGCGCGCGCAGCTCCTCCACATAGGCCAAGCCGTTAGCCAGCGTATAAGCCATCTCTTCGGCAGCGGTGGCGCCGGCATCGCGCACATGCGCGCCAGCGATACTGATCGGATTGAAACGCGGTGAGACGTCGTTCGAATAAAGAATGGAGTCGGCAATCAGTCGCATTGAGGGGCGCACCGGGAAGATCCAGGTGCCGCGCGCTACGTACTCTTTAAGGATGTCGTTCTGGAGCGTGCCGGTGAGCTTGCTGCGCGGCACGTTCTGCTTGTCCGCGACAGCGAGGTACATCGCATAGATGATCGCCGCCGTGCCATTGATCGTGAACGAGGTTGAAATCTGCGACAGGTCCAGACCCTTGAACAGGATCTCAGCCTCGCTTAGGTTGGATAGCGACACGCCGACCTTGCCGATCTCGGGACGGGCCATCGGGTGGGTGGGATCGAATCCACACTGGGTTGGCAGATCCAGCGCCACCGACAGACCGGTCTGTCCTTGGGCGAGCAGGAATTTGTAACGCTCATTGGATTCCTCCGCAGTCCCGAATCCCGAGTACTGTCGAACAGTCCACAACCGCCCTTGATAGCCATCCGGAAAGATTCCGCGCGTGAAAGGGTACGCGCCAGGAGTGCCTATATGCTCGGGATTCACAGCCGACGCCCCGACGCTGGTGGGCACCTCGATGCCGCTGCGGTTGATTGCGTGAAGGACCGGCGCCTCAGGGCTAAGCATGTTGCTGCTCATCATTTATCCTTTGGGCCACAATTTTTCCGACACTCGCCAGTGAGCGTCGTGCAGCCAGCGGTTTTGGGTGTAAGCGGTATGATGCTAGTGCGCCTTATAGTTCCACTACAAGAAAGAAAATTCCATCTTTCGAACAAATGAGCTCATTCAACGCTCGGGCCCAAAATTGGTCGTCGTTTGTTCAGCCGGTGGAATTTTCTGCCCAGCGCCTACGCCTACTTGCAAGGAGGTCTCATGTCCGCGCCAAGCGTCACGACCATTGAGCAGATCACCGATATCTTTGACGTGCTTCCGCTCAGTCAGCGCCCGCTGTGATTGACCGAGTTATCTGAACTCACGAGAATCCCGCTAAGCACCTGCCGCGTCGCACGCGCTTGATTCAGAATCACTTTCGAAATTTGTAAAGGAGTGTCGTCGTGTCAGTCAATTTGGGTCTTATGTTTGGCTTCCGAAACCCAGCGCAGTACGGGCGCACCTTTCCTGAAGTGTACGCTGAAGAATTTTGACAGGTCCGCGAAGCTGAGGCGCTAGGCTATGACACGATCTGGCTCACCGAACATCACTTCGCGAGCGACGGCTATTCACCCTCCGCTGTCACAATTGCGGGCGCGATTGCCGCGCAGACCGAACGCGTGCGCATCGGCACGAACCTGCTGCTCTTACCGCTGCACAATGCGATCCGACTCGCGGAAGATTTAGCGACAGTCGATGTGATCTCTAACGGCCGCCTTGATGTAGGCGTTGGCCAAGGTTATGCAAAGCACGAGTTCGCGGCGTTTGGCATCTCACGCAAGGAGCGGCTCGCGCGCTTTCTCGAAGGACTCGACGTATTGCGCGGACTGTGGACGGAGGAGTCGTTCTCCTACCGCGGCAAGTACTATCAAATCGACGACGCGCGCTTGCAACCGCGGCCCGTGCAACAACCTTATCCACCACTCTGGATCGGCGCGCGGGGCCCTAAGGGGATCGCGCGCGCGGGTCGCCTTGGCGCGCACCTTCTAGGATTGTCGAGCCCTGAGAGTCAGGCGATTTACGACGCGGCGTTAAGCGACGCTGGGCACGATCCGAAAACGAAGAATGCCGTGCAGCTCCAGTGGATACATGTGGCGGCCTCGAGCGACAAGGCGTGGTCGAACGCGGCCGTCCCGTTTCGCCACGTATTAGCAACCTATGGCGAATGGCTCTCCCGGGCTGACGATTTCGAGGGCGACGCGCTCATCGCCTCACCGCCGAAGGCGAGCGAGCTGCGCAGCACAGACAAGCCGCTGCTCTTCGCACCAATCTTTGGCACCCCTGACGAAGTCGCGGCTGCGCTTGAGCGTGGAATGCGCACGGTGCGTACCACCCACCTGGTGCTGGCGATGCACTTGCCAGGCATGGATCCCGCCCTCGCGCGCACCTCGATGGAACTCTTTGCGCGCGAGGTCGCGCCGCGGCTTCGCGCGTTATCGATCTAAAAGCGCCGAATCTGGTAAGAGAAGCAGTAGCTTGTTATGGCGCAAACGTCGCGGTGACATGCTCGGTATCGAGATACTCGCGCACCGCAGAAAATTTATCGTTACGGATCACCATCATGAAATGGTAGATATTTCGATAGGTGCGACCGTTGTTGATTTCGGCGTGGGATTCGGCCTCGACCGATACGCGATCACCTTCCGCGGTCAATTGCTTTGGCGTGACATGCAATCCCTTCGGCGCCATCGATGATAGCTGACCAACCAATTTTGCGAACTCTGGCTTGGAGCACGTACCGGATAGCGCCGTGGTGCCACCAACCCACCAAGTCGCATCGTCGTTAAGCATCGCCAGCACCGTGTCATATTTGCCGTCCGAAAAAGCCTGCCAGAAGCGTGTCACCAAGGCTTTATTAGATTCGATACTCATCATAGTTTCTCCTTTGCTTTGAACATCCACTGCGCCTTAGCGGCGCGGACCAGTTGTCGTCGCGCGTAGGCGGCGCGGCATAGTCACCGTTGACGGCTGGCGCCGAGACTTCTCGATACTCTTCGATAAAGCCA
Organism: Pseudomonadota bacterium; assembly: GCA_031417495.1. GTDB lineage: Bacteria > Pseudomonadota > Gammaproteobacteria > CAIKBL01. Next base: position 4,413 of record JANOVQ010000191.1, read on the forward strand.
TGGCAGCGCCTTCTGCTTCTTTCGCCCGGCCAAGAAACCGCAACATGACCAGTCCACAGGCGGCAGCCACGACCGCCGCGATTTCATCCTTGCGCCGATCGGGCGGTGCAGATGAGCGTGGTTCGAACCATTCGAACCAGACATCGATTACCCGGCTTGCCATCGCGCGATAGGCTTCTTCGCCCTGTGAAGCTCGACCCAGCGCGTCATACCAAATCCGCATGTACGGCTCGTATTCCGGGGCCTCTAAAATCCGCCACATCTGCGCCAGCAACACTTCGAAAGATTGCCGGCCTTCCGGCAGGATCGCAGCAAGTAACGCCGACTGGCGCTGCACAATGCACGCGAAGGCCTCCAACATCATTTCCTCTTTGTCAGTAAAATAATAAAGCAGCATGCGGTCGCTGGTCCCAACTGCTGTCGCCAGTGTGCGCAGACTGGCGTTGCCCAGCCCGTGTTCCAACAGGTAATCAACCACCCGCGCCAGCGCGACGTCGCGGCGAGTCTGGCGAACACTAGCAGTCATGGTGAATACATCACGTAAAAAGCGGTCTGGTGACGCAGCGCAAAGGACATCTTCAATTTCAGATCATTCAGCTTCTTAAATTGAGAACAGTCTTTCCAGCACAGGATACTTTTGGATCTCTTTGAGGG
>JANOVQ010000192.1:0-2101 GCA_031417495.1 Pseudomonadota bacterium
CAGGGCTCAGAACGGCAGTCGAAACCAGCGCGACAACTGATCGATCCACAGCACATGCGCCATGACCAACGTCATTTACCCATCTTTGCCCGCGGCTGAGACTTCCCCATCCATTGAGTACCCCAGCAGGCCACCGACCGCATTCGCCAGAATCATCGCGCGTTGAACACTCAGCCATCGCGCAATGACCACTTTCTTACCGGCGTACTCCATCTGAACTTTCTTGCCCGTCGAATCAATCCCGCCCGCCACGATCATGGCGATGCTCTTCGTCGCGTCGCCAGCCATCGCGGATGCCCTGGCCATTGCCGGATCACCACCAAGCGGATCGAGCGCAGCACGGCGCGCGACTTCCTCGTAGTTCTGCGCTTGGCTGTAGTTCTGCCGGACATTGTTGTTCTCGACGAAGAGCCGGGAAATCTTTGCGCGGTCGTAGGTTTTCTTGCCAACCTTCAGATCCTTCTCACCCACCGAGATCTCGCGTTTGCGGGAGCGCGACCAGACCAGGATCGCGAATGCGGGGATAGGCGCTTGCCACGCCCACCGCTCGCCGAGGAGGAAAAACAGCGAGATCAGTGTGAAGAACACGTACCAGGCGCATCCCGCCTTGAACCAGAGCTTGTCCTGGCGGTAGCGAATCACCTTGCGGCCATCCCTCTCCAAAAACTCGAAGCCGTAGCGATAATCCTTGTCCATAGTGCCCCTATTCGTCGCCCTACTGAAGCATTCGCACGGTTGATACCGGCGAATACTGGAACTTCATCGTCTGCGCGTTCCAGACGAGCGCCCGGTCGCAGAAGTTCTCGCTGGCAAAATCGACGGCAGGCTTCTTGCCGCACCGCTGCGCAGATACTGTGACCCAGATCGCCGCCGCCGGACCCGCGCCTTCGATGGTCGCACCGTAGACCAAGTCGCTGAATGCCTCGGTGGCGTTACCCATGCCGTCGCCAACATAGACAGCTATGCCTTTCTCGCGATCGCCATAGACACTGGCTGCGCCATCGCAATTGGCCGAACCGACATCGACGACAAAATCCTCTTTGCCGTCAGCGTTGAGATCGACGCGCTTGACGGCATCGCTATTCAGGGGTTTACCACCAACCTCGCGGCAGCTCTCGTCCAGGGATTTCACGCTGGCCGCCACGATCGTGGGCAGCCTGGACCGTTCGGCAGGTTTCTCGGGAGGTGTCGCCGCGTGAGTAATCGCGGCGGCCATGGACCAGTAGACGGCACACACGGTGAGCATCGGGCGCATGATCGTATTCCCGCGGGGATATGAACCGAGGCTACGCCTGTACTGCGTTTGGATCAAAGGCTGCCCCCTATCCCTTAACTGAGGCCACGCGAACCACGGGCAATTCAGCCTGGGGGCGCTTACCGGAATCGGGTCGACGACGACTGCAGGAACCTGCTTACAGCTCAAGTAGCGTCCGGTAAGCAACTGTAACGCGGAACCGCAGGTGGTCGAGGCTGTGTGAAAACGATCTGGCGGCCCATTTACTTCACATCCCACTTCGTCGAGCGCGTCATCGTCCCCCAATTCGAGCGGGTTCTGAACAACCACTGAGCGATTCCGATCAGGCGGAAATAGGTGTGCAGCGGATGAAATACGAAGGGCTCCGCCAGCGTGGCCGCGAATAGCACTGCGATGCGGCGCGGGCTGATGCGGTTGCCCGGCGTCAGTGAATCGAGCAGCAGAGACGTCGCCGAGAGCAGCACGCTCATCGCGAGTGCGAGCAATGTCAGTTTGGTGAACGTGGCGAGGTTGAGCGCGCCCTGCATGGCGAGATAAAGCACGAAGATTAGCCCGATGACTTCGATGACCGGGCTCAGGCATTCGGCGATCAGGAAAAATGGCATAGCGATCCAGCCGACACCGAGCGCACGCCGTGCGAAGAACAAACGACGATGCGTCCACAGGCATTCGGCGAGGCCACGCTGCCAGCGTTTGCGCTGAGCGCCGAACACGCGAAGTGTCTCGGGCACTTCGGTCCAGCAGGTGGTCTCGGGAACAAAGGCAAGGCGATAGTCGGTGTGATTCCGGAGCATTGCCCCGTGGATACGCAGCACCAGGTCCATGTCTTCGCCGAGCGCGTTTGAA
>JANOVQ010000193.1:0-5239 GCA_031417495.1 Pseudomonadota bacterium
GCGCGGTGCCGAAACCCGCAATATGCTGGTCGACTTCGGCTTCACACCCGAGGCCCTTAACAATAATCTGTCAATACTGGGGATTTCTCCCAGTCAACTGGACGCGTTGATTTTGAGCCATGGCCACTACGATCACTTCGGCGGCTTGGTCGGTTTTCTGCGCGAGAACTCCGGGCAGCTTCGCGCCGGGCTTCCGCTCTATCTTGGCGGCGAAGAATGTTTTTGCACGCGCGAATGGATCCTCGGATCTCCGCAGGACTTCGGCTATCTGGATCGACAAGCCCTCGCCGCCGCTAGTCTCAAAGTCACCTTTACCGAAGGGCCGTCGATACTGGCGGATCACGGCTTCACCACTGGCCAGATTTCTGACACCTCATTTGAAAAGGTTCTCGCACCGACCAACATGACAGTCGGTGTCCATGACGGCATTGGTTGCCATCCCGAAGGACTTTCACCGGAGAAGCGAACCGCTCATGTGATTCCAGACGATTTCCAGCATGAAATTGCCACTTGCTTCAACGTCAAAGGGCGGGGATTGGTGGTTCTTACGTCGTGCAGCCATCGTGGGGTCGTGAATACCGTGAAACAAGCCATGGAAGTGTCGGGTATCAATAAGGTGCATGCGGTCGCCGGCGGATTCCATTTGGCACCACAGCCGGAAGACTATGTGCGCGAGACGGTAGCGGCACTCAAAGCCATAAATCCTGACTACGTCATCCCCATGCACTGCACGGGCGACAAATTCATCGAGCTTGTGCAGAAGGAGATGCCAGAGAAGTTCATCCGATCCTATAACGGCAGTCGGTACACGTTCGGCGTTTGATTTTTCCTGTAGTCTCACTTTCCGGAAAGATTGATCACCACTGTCCCGAAAAGCAGAGCCTGTCAGGATTTTTGTGTGTGCCATACACTGCCCTTAAGGGGCACAGGAGAAAAGTATGGCAACGCAAGCAACTCGCATTTGACGTCGATTTATTAGATCGGCTGCTGGTCGGTCTCGATAGCTCTTCTCGCCGTGGCCGAGCAGTTGTTCTGACGAGGGCGGAACGGTTGAAGGGGGTGTTCAAGATCGACATCTTGATCTGGTCGTGGGTTGCGAGCTGAGCAGCGCGCCTCGCGCGCAGCCCGGCCGACGGCGCCAGGTCACCGCGCCGCCATGCGGCCCATCAGCGGTTTCACCTTTGTAATCAGGTCGGCGAAAATCGGGCTCGCCTCCAATGCACTGACTCCCGCGAACGGTGCGAACCACAGCGCGCCGGTCGCGCCTCGCGCGCGAACTTGGTCGAGCTGGCGCGCGATCACCTCGGGCTCGGCGAACCAGCCGACGGTCGGCTCGGCATTCGGCTCGTCCCATGCCGGCGTCGTCAGCGGTCCACCGGGGTTGTACCAGTTCGGAATGTAGGCCAGGTGCTCGCCGTATCTGGCGTTCATTGCTTCCGGGTCATCGGCGGGAAGCTGCGGCATGAATACCACCGCCTTGCCCGCCTCGGTCATGCGCCCGTGCTCGCGGACCTTGTTCAGGTAGTTATCGAGCCCGCCCGGGAAGCCGGTCCAGCCCTGGCCCATGCGCGCGGCACGATCGACAGCCTTCCGCGCCTGGTCGCCGACGCCGAACCAGATCTTGAGGCCGCCGGCCTGCACGGGTTTGGGCGTGACGTCGATCTCCGGGAAATCGTAGAACTCGCCCTGGTGCTTAAACGGGCCATCGGCCCAGCACTTGCGCAGGATGTTGATCTGCTCTTCGAACATCCGCGCGCGCACTTTCGCGTCGAGTGATGCGCCGAACACCATCCCTTCGTGCCGGAAGGAATCGCGCCAGTCGTAGTTCATGCGCCCGAGGCCCACACCCACGCGCACGCGGCCGTGGGACAGGATGTCCGCGATGGCGAGCTGCTCCGCCAGCGCGACAGGATGATGGAGTGGCAGCTCGATGATCGCCTGGCCGATGGTCACCTTCTTCGTGACCATGGCCAGCGCCGCAGTCATCGTCGCCATCTGCGGCAGGTAGCCGTCCTCGCTGAAATGGTGCTCGGTGAGCCAGATGGTGTCGAAGCCGGCCTGCTCCATCTCGACGATGTGCCGAATGTGCTGGTCGTACACCTGCTCCCACGGCGCATGCCAGCGCGGCGGATTGCGGAACGAGTAGAGCAGGCCGAATTCGAAATCGCTCATGTCTTCATTCTCACTGTGTCGGGTGGTAGGGAAAGCAGAATTTTCAAGCAGGGTACACCATCAGCTCCACGAGGTTGCCGTCCGGGTCGCGCGCGTCCACGCTCGTGCCTTCGATGTTGCGGCCAGCTTCCCGGCCAATAGGCCCTTCTTAGATCGACGCGCCGGCCGCGCGGATCGCAGCGATCGCTTCAACGACCGTCCCGCCCCACACGAAACAGAGATCGCCATACCCGGGCAGGGTGTCAGCCGCACGCAGCGTGAACGACGACTTCTGCCAGAAGCCGAGTGCTTATGCCTCGACATTGAATCCGTCGCTTTCGGTTGGCGACAAAGTCCGAAACAAATAGCGGGCGGTTATAGAAACGTAGTTATGATTTTCTGCGCCGCAATGAGTGGCAACAATCGTTAAGGGTTGTTGGATGCCAGCCCGTCGGGACTGCCTGGTCGGACTCGGTCGCGGTTAGCGGGCAGGCGTCCGACAAAGCTCGATGCAAGAAACCGCGATGAGGTGGCAGAGGGACGTCACGAAGTCCGGTGATGCTATGGGAATCTGAACGACGCGCTCGGGGCAGGATTCAGTGAGTGCCGTTGTTGCCGCCGACGCAGAATTGAGCCACTTTCGAGGCTTCGGCCGATCTCCCATTGATCCAGCGTAGCAAACTCATAAGCCGCGACGCCACTAGAGATTGGGCCGCTATTAGTGGCTCAGTGTGGCGTCGGCATCATGGCTCAAATTGAGATCGGCGCCAACATCCGCTCAAGGCACGCTGTACGTCATCGAAGTATCGGCGGATCAGGCGTTGGGAGCACGAAGCGGTTCTGGACCAGGTACAGCGGCGACTCGATACAGGGTTTTTGCTGCGCAGGGATGCGCAGGAGCGACCGGGCGGTACCAAACTTGGCTCTGTGTCGTTAACGACAACCGTTCGGTCGATACCGCCGGGCGCGTGATATAACGACATAGGCGCGCATTTCGGCGTTGAACGCCCGGGCGCGTGAGCAAAGAATGGCGCCGACGTCAATGCTTAGACAAAGGCTCTCACTTCAACGACCCTGCTGATGAAACCGGATCACAATTATTTTATGAAGCGCGCCATCGCGTTGGCCGAAGAGTCCATGGAAGAGGGGAACGGGCCGGTCGGTTGCGTCATCGTAAAGCACGGCCAGGTGATGGGCGAAGGTCGCAATCTTGTGCAGACAAGTGGCGACCCGACCGCGCACGGAGAAACGCTTGCGATCCGAAACGCCGCTGCGCAGCACGGGACCCCCGACCTCTTCGGATGCGCCTTATATTCGTCAATGGAGCCTTGCCCAATGTGCTGTTGGGCGATCCTCGAGACCGGTATTGCTACGCTGGTTCTCGGCGCTCGACACGCCCGCTTCCGAACCACGGAGATGGGAAATTACTCGGTCGAGGCGCTGGTAGCGATGACAGGTCGAAAACTGGAGATCGTCCACGGTGTCCGGGAGCAGGAATGCGAGGATTTACGATATGCGGCCCTCGAGCGCGCTGTCCGCCTCGCGCGGCAGGGAAGTGCTGACGGTGAAAGGGGCACGAAGCTCCCCGACGCGAGAACGGCGTTTCCTGCAGACGGAGATCGCGTCGGTGGGGTGCTCGGAGCAAGCGATACGCTCTGCGCCTGGTTCCGCCGGTTGCGAAAGCCGTGACCCCGAACGCCAAATCGGGCGATTCGGCTTCCCTAAAATGAATGCGCGCCATGCTACGCCGGACCCGCTGCCCCCACAGGCGCCTCGCCCGTGTGCCGGTTTCAAGTGGGTGACAGGCGCGCCTGGCAGCGGTAGAGCAACCGGGGATGGTCCCTATATCCACCCATGCTCCGGTGGGCGACCTGAAGATTGTCGATGATGAGCATATCGCCGACCGTCCAGGCGTGCTCGTGGATTCCGACCTTCTCGGTGCACGACTCGATCACGCTCGCCACCGTGGTCACGAACTGGCCGTCCTTTTTCTGAATCCCTGTGGGCGAATCGGGCAGATAAAGGGCGGTCTGTTTCGTGATGGGGTGCGGGAGGCAAACGGGATGTCGCGCATCGGGTGGCAGTTCGTGCGGTGCTGCCCCCTTGAAATCGCTGATTTCAGCCGCTCGGATCCAGATGTGCGCGTCCGTCAGTTGAGTTCTCTCTTGATTCGACAACCTCTCGTAAGCGAGTCGCGAATCGAGAAAACCCGTGCGGCCTCCGATCGGGGGGACCCGGACGGCGCTCAGGAAATTCACGATGAAATTCCGCGTTGGTTGCCAGAAATCGCCATCGTGGTGCCAGTACTCGGCGAAGCGGACTCCGGGGATGGTACTGCCGTTGGGACGGAGGTTGCCGACGCGCGTGATGCTTGGCAGCCCGGGTTCCTGATTGGCGAGCGCCAGTCCGACGGGGAGTTCGATGACCTCACCCCACCGGCGACAAAAATCGTGCAATTCGCGAGGTCCGATGGGTGTCTGCTCGACGATGCAGAGCACTCCATGATGAGCCAACAGATCGATCAGCGTTCGGATGTCCGCGTCCGTGAGCTCGCGTGCACTTCGATCGAACCGTATGCGGATGCCCAACTGCCGATCCTGCCGCCGTGCCTCTTCCGGAGAGAATGAGTTTTGATTCACAGCTTGGTCTTGGCCACACCATCGAGCCGGACGCGCAGCACATCGAGCCACTGCGCGAGCGCCGCGTCGGAGAATAAGCCAGTTTCTCCGGTGTGTTCGGAATCTACGAAAAGCACCTCGGCAGCCGTACCGAGCAGCGGTTGCCAGGTGGCGTAACCTCCCTTGTGCCGCAAGAACACCGCGAGCACGTCGCCATCGTACCGATGCGGGACGTAGGACCTGCCGAGTCGCTTTGAGACGTACCAGAATGCAGGCCAGCGGTTCTTTGGCATCAGAAGGGCGGAGAGGGGGTTCGCCTTACGGCCGTGCAGGTGGACGAGTTGATAGCACATCCACTCCCGAACCTCTTGCGGAATCATGTCGCTGACCCGCCTCATGGCATACCCAGCGGTGGCGCGGACGCGTGTCATGACATACGGCAGGGCGTCTCTTGGGTGCTGGGCCAGATG
>JANOVQ010000194.1:0-3442 GCA_031417495.1 Pseudomonadota bacterium
GGATTCAGCCGCTGTAGACGCATTATTGTCAGTAGCTAAAACGCGCGCCGAGGCCGCGCACGTGAACTACCTCGAGCTGCGGCACGCGGCACGCCTAACGTCAGATCTGCCATGCAAAGACTCCGTCTATGTGAATTTCAAACGGGACTTGGCCGCGACAGAAGACGAGAACATGAAAGCCATCCCGCGTAAGCAACGCGCGGTGGTCCGCAAAGGGATTGCCTCGGGACTGGTTAGTCGAGAGGAAGATCATCTCAAGGCCTTCTTTCCCATTTACGCCACGAGTGTGCGCAATCTCGGCACGCCGGTGTTCCCGCGGCGCTACTTTCGCGCAGTCCATGACGCATTTCGCGAGCGCTGCCGCGTGACCACGGTGTACCACGGCGCGACGCCCGTCGCCTCGGTGCTGTCCTTTCTCTACAAGGACACCGTGATGCCCTATTACGGTGGAGGATTGCCCATCGCGCGAGATCTTAAAGCATACGATTTCATGTACTGGGAGGTCATGCGCACAGCCTGCGAAGCCGGGATATCCACCTTTGATTATGGCCGCAGTAAGATCGATTCAGGCTCCTATTCCTTTAAGAAGAACTGGGGCTTCGAGCCCACACCACTGGCTTACGAGTATCACCTGTTGGGCGACCAGGAAATGCCCAATCGTAATCCGAACAATCCAAAATTCGCCTTGGCGGTAAGGATATGGAAAAAGCTGCCCTTGCCAGTCGCGAATTTGCTGGGACCGAAGATTTCCCCCTATCTCGCCTGATGCATGGATAGCCTGTTATTTCTGTGTCATCGCATCCCATATCCCCCGAACAAAGGGGACAAGATCCGGTCCTACCATTTTCTTCAGTTCCTCGCTAAGCACTACCGTATTTACCTTGGAACTTTTATTGACGATCCTGCAGACGAACAGTATCGCGACAAGGTTCGCGAGTACTGCGCAGATCTGTGTGCAATATCGATTAGTCCAAGGTGGCGGAAGCTGTACAGTCTGCGCGGAATGCTGACTGGTGAGCCGCTAGGATTGCCGTATTATCGGAGGCCGCAACTCTCCCGATGGGTGCAACAAACGCTGCGGATAGCCAAACCGCAGCGCGCCCTCGTTTTTTCTTCGACCATGGCACAATTTCTGCCGCCACAGGAAGCGCTACGCACGGTCGTCGATTTTGTCGATGTCGATTCCGAAAAGTGGCGAGCCTATGCCGCGCTGAAGCGCTGGCCGATCAGTCTGGTCTATCGGCGGGAAGCTGCGCGTTTGTTGCACTATGAGAAGCAAGTTGCCGCGAGCGTCGCGGCCAGCGTGTTTGTCTCTGCACCCGAAGCGCAACTTTTCAATTCTTTACTCGACGCGCCGCTAAGGTCTGTATCTCATGTGGATAATGGCGTAGACCACGCCTACTTCTGTGCCGACTCGACACTGAACAACCCCTATGCGCCAGACGTGCCGGTGATGGTATTTACTGGCGCGATGGATTATTGGGCGAATATCGACGCAGTGAGCTGGTTTGCGAACGAAGTTTTTCCCTCGGTGCGTGCGCGAAACTCGACGGCGGAATTCTGGATTGTGGGTTCACGGCCGACCGTACAAGTCAGGAGACTTGGCGAACAAAGCGGCATTCGCGTGACCAGTGCGGTGCCGGATATTCGGCCATATTTGCAGCATGCACGGGTGGTGGTGGCGCCGCTTCGCATCGCACGCGGGATTCAGAACAAAGTGCTGGAGGGGATGGCGATGAGCAAGTGGATCGTCGGTACTACTGCGGCGTTCGAAGGGATTGCGCTTAAGGATTGCGCTGAATTGCGGGTGGCGGACGACGCTGCATCTTTTGCTCGAGCATGTCTTGAAACACTGGTACCGAATTCGCCCGCGGCAGACGTTTGCCGCGCTTATGTGGTAGGCGCCCATGATTGGCAAAAAAATCTGCAGAACCTGCACGCACTACTGGAAGGCTAGATGACCATGACCGAAATCAGCCCCGAGGCGCTCAAGACTTCGTCTTCGAACGATTATCTGTTTACCGTGATGCTTGCTTGCGCAGTGATTGCCACGTTGCTGTTCGCTTATTGGCCATCGTTATCGACGATGATTCATCTCTGGAATACCTCGGACACCTATGCCCACGGCTGGTTGATTCCACCGATTTCGCTCTATCTTCTGTATCAGATGCGGCACACCTTGGCTGCCGTTGAAATCCGACCAGCGTGGTGGGCCTTGCTCCCGATCGTTGGATGCGGTGCGTTGTGGATGCTGGCTTTCCTTGCGGATGTGCAGGTTATTCAGCAATTGATGGTGGTGGCGCTCGTGCTTGGCGTCACGCTGCTGATTGTCGGTTGGGAATGGTTCAAACAAGCCGCCTTCCCACTCGGATTTTTGTTTCTCGCGGTGCCCATGGGCGACGGCCTGACTCCTCACTTAGTCGACATGACGGCGGATTTCGTCGTGTATGCGCTACGCGCGACTGGTATTCCCGTTTATCGGGAAGGCACTTTCTTCGTCATCCCCAGCGGATCCTGGTCGGTGGTTAGTGGCTGCAGCGGCATGCGCTATCTGATGGCGACTATCACCGTGGGCGTCTTATTCGCCTATCTCAATTATCGATCGATCTGGCGCCGAGTCACCTTCGTTGGTGTCGCGATTGTAGTGGCGATTATTGCCAACTGGCTGCGCGCCTACATGATTGTGATGATCGCGCACCTGAGCGGAATGAAACTCGCGTTGGGGGTTGATCACTACATTTACGGCTGGGTATTTTTTGGGATTGTGATATTCCTGCTTATGACCATTGGCATGATCTGGAGCGAAGCACCTGCTATCGAAGAAACTGCGAATTCGCACACAAAGCATAGTCGGGTTGCGGTAAGTCGAACTTCGTGGTTAGGAGCAATTCTCGCGGGACTGGTCGCAATTCATCTGTGGCCGTTGTTGGCGGCTAAGGCCAGCACCACCGTGCCGCATCCGCCGCTGGAAATCGCCTCGGATGTAAAGCTGGTCGAAGCAAACTGGATCCCAGTCGGGCGGCCAGTGCGCGATTGGCAACCGCACTTTGTGGGCACTCCTACGGTTTACGAACGCGCCTTCAAAGCGGATGAACATACCGTGGCGATGTACATCGTGTGGTATGCCGAGCAAAGTCAGGGCGAAGAACTGATTCATGCAGCCAATGAACTGGTCCGTGATAAGTATGAACCCTGGCGGTTCTTGAGCGCTTCGAGTCAATCTACCTCGATGCACGCGAATTCCCCGGTACTTGAGACCATTCTGAAACAACGTGGCGGTGAACGTCAGATTCTGGTTTGGCAGAGCAATTGGGTAGGCGGTCGCTTCACGATGAGTAACTTGACGACCAAGTTACTTGATATAGCCAGTCGTTTTCGCGGTCAGGGGAATCCAGCGGCAGCAGTAATTTTTTATACGCCAATAGGGCAAGATGAAGCGCCC
>JANOVQ010000195.1:0-1521 GCA_031417495.1 Pseudomonadota bacterium
GCCTGACGGGAATGGCGCTTACTTAAGATGTACCGTCATCCTGGAATTTGCGCCAGCAAATATCCGGGAACCATGTCCTTTATCGCAGGCCCTTGGATCCCGGGTCTACGTGACCGCGTCACTCCGCCCGGGATGACGGTATGCCTTAAGTTAAGTGCTATTCAGGCCTGACGGTATCCGAATAAGCACACGCTGCTTCGCGCAGCGTGTTTACGCGGCGCTGCGACGCCGATCTCTTTTCAAGTCCGGCAACAGCAAACTCATGGCTTCGACCACCGCCTCATCCGCTTCGGTCATAATTTCTTCTACTGCCTGCTCGTCCAGATTAGTTAAGGTCACGGCGACCGTATCAAAGGGTGGCACGGGTTCGTCGGTCTCTGCTGCCCACATCGCCGCGCGACTGATCGCGGCGCCCATGTGAATCATTGCGACTTCGTGCGCAAGCGCCGGCGGCGCCTCCGCGATATCGCGGGTGTGCAATTCGATGGGGGTATAGATCGTATCGGGCAATCGCCAACGCTTAAGCAATTCCGCGCTCGCCATCGCATAGTCGTAGCCCAGATGTTCGCGCTGGATCTGCGCGAAGGGTAGTTGCCGGCGGATCGCCGCATCGCGCATTTCGCTGTAGAGCGGCGGCTCTTTGGCCGCGATGAGCAAATTGGCGACCTCATGCAAAAGACCGGCGACGAACAGACGCTCAGCGTTGCGGATACCGCAGCGCCGCGCGGTAATTCGCGCCACGATTGCGCAATAAATACTGCGGCGCCAGAAATCATAGATGTCCAGCGCTTTGGATTGAATTTTGAACAGGGTGCCGATGGCAGCAGTCGCGAGTGCCAGATCATGCACTTGATTAAGCCCCAGGATTTGCACCGCGCGACCAATTGAGTCCACCTTCGCAGGTAAACCCACGTAGGCGCTATTGGCAATGCGTAAGATGCGGCTGGTAAGCCCCGGATCGTTGGCGATTACCTCGGTTAGCTCGTCCGATGAGGAATCCGGATCGTTGACCAACTCCTGAATCCGCAAATAGGCCTTGGGCAGCGGTGCAACGTCTTTGACATCCTTCAGCAGCAGTTCAAGTTCCATAAAATGTCTCCCGAGTCCGATAGACGGTGGCCATTACGGCCGTCCCCTTCGCTAGCGGCGAACTTACGGCGCCTCTTAAGCCTGAAGATTGCGACTGAATCGACATTGCGCAGCGGTTTCTCGTCCCTTCTCCCCCTCTCAAGCTTCGGCTACACTCAGCGCCGCTGTTTGGCAGGACCTCAACTGCCGTGAATCGATATCTGGAGAGGTGGCAGAGTGGTCGAATGCGGCTGACTCGAAATCAGTTGTGGGCGTAAGCCTACCGGGGGTTCGAATCCCTCCCTCTCCGCCATTCAGAATAGTAAGATATTGATTAATATCTATATTTTATAAATTCTATTTAGCTACCTACGATCTCACCTACAAGCCGATTTCCTAGTCGGCGAGCGCTCCATTAGGACAATATTTCAGTTCCCAGCATGGCTTACATAC
>JANOVQ010000196.1:0-19210 GCA_031417495.1 Pseudomonadota bacterium
GGCGCCACCGCGGCGCGGGCTTGGGCGGCGGTCACGATGAACGCGAGCAAACCCTGAATCAGCTGCTGGTGGAGATGGATGGCTTCGAGGGTAATGAAGGCGTGATTGTGATCGCTGCGACCAACCGACCGGATGTGTTGGATCCGGCATTGTTGCGCCCGGGTCGCTTCGACCGACAAGTCGTGGTGCCGCTACCCGATGTGCGCGGTCGGGAACAGATCCTGAAAGTTCACATGCGCAAAGTCCCTATCGGTGACGACGTCAAACCGAACATTTTAGCGCGCGGTACCCCGGGGTTCTCCGGTGCCGATCTCGCGAATCTGGTGAATGAGGCGGCGCTCTTCGCGGCGCGCGGCAACAAGCGGCTGGTCGGCATGGACGAATTCGAGCGGGCCAAAGACAAGATCATGATGGGCGCCGAACGCCGTTCGATGGTGATGAGCGAAAACGAAAAGAAACTCACTGCCTATCATGAAGCTGGCCACGCCATCGTTGGCCGCAGCATGCCATCGCACGATCCGGTCTACAAAGTCACCATCATCCCGCGCGGCCGCGCGCTCGGCGTAACGATGTTTCTGCCGGAAGAAGACCGCCTCAGCTACACCAAAGAGCGTTTGGAAAGTTCAATTGCCAGCTTGTTCGGTGGCCGACTTGCCGAGGAGATCGTGTTTGGGCCGGATTCCGTGACCACCGGTGCCTCGAACGATATCGAAAGGGTGACCGAAATCGCGCGCAACATGGTGACGCGCTGGGGACTTTCTGACCGCCTGGGCCCGATGACCTATAGCGATGACGAAGGCGAAGTGTTCCTCGGTCATTCCATTACTCAGCACAAAATGGTGTCCGACAGTACGGCGCATGTGATCGACGAAGAAATCCGCAAAATCGTTGATCGTAACTACGCTCGAGCGCGCAAAATCCTTGAATCGAATTTGGGCAAGTTGCACCTGATGGCCACGGCACTGATCAAATTCGAGACTCTCGATAGCGATCAAATCTCGGACATCATGGAAGGGCGCCCGGCACGTGCGCCACAGGATTGGGACGATGAAGATCGGGGCGGCGCCTCCAACAGTCCGCCGAGTGTGCCTAACACTGCAGCGGTTGATGGGAAAATTGGTGGTCCCGCGGCCAATCAAACCTAGGCGCGACGCGTCCCTCTGACTTCAGGCTGTACTGGCCGATGCCGATATGCGTTTAGTACGCTGCGAAAAAATTCTCGGCGTGCCAACCGGCACACGTTTTTTGGCCACGCATTCAACATAAGCTGCGTGCCTCCGCGCAGCTTATGGCGCAAGGCACAAGGAACTCGTATGGGAAAGTCCAGCCGCACGTATTTTGGAACTGACGGAATTCGCGGAAAAGTCGGCGAGGCGCCGATTACGCCGGATTTCGTGATGAAACTCGGTTGGGCCGCAGGGCGTGTGCTGGCGCGCGGTGCCACAGCAAAACCCAAGGTTCTGATTGGCAAAGACACCCGCGTCTCCGGTTACATGTTTGAGTCAGCACTGGAAGCCGGGTTATCAGCGGCCGGTGTCGATATCCACCTACTGGGACCCATGCCCACCCCAGGCATCGCCTATCTCACGCGCACATTCCATGCGCAAGCTGGCATTGTCATTAGTGCTTCGCATAACGGCTTCGAAGACAACGGCATCAAGTTTTTTTCCGCAGCCGGGCAGAAACTACCGGATGCGGTGGAAGCCGAGATCGAAGCCGAGCTTGAGAAGCCTTTTGCGACCGTGACCTCACGCGAGTTGGGCAAGGCCCATCGCGTGACCGATGCCGCTGGTCGTTACATCGAATTTTGTAAGAGTACCTTGAGTTATGAGGCAGACCTCCGCGGACTTAAGGTAGTCGTGGATTGCGCGCATGGCGCCACCTATCACGTGGCGCCGGCCGTCCTCGAGGAACTGGGCGCGACGGTCACAGTGATCGGCAATAAGCCCGATGGTTTCAATATCAATGCCGAGGTAGGGGCGACGGCACCCGAAGCGCTCCAAAAGCGCGTGGTGGAAGAGCGCGCAGACGTCGGGATCGCGCTGGATGGCGACGGCGATCGACTCATCATGGTGGATGCCGACGGCGAGGTCGTGGACGGCGATGAACTGACGTTTATTATCGCGCGCCATCGCCAGCAACTGGGACGCTTGCGTGGTGCGGTGGTGGGCACGCAGATGAGTAATCTGGGGTTGGAACTTGCGCTACGCACCCTCGGCCTCGATTTGAAGCGCGCAAAAGTCGGCGATCGCTACATCATGGAAATCCTGAATAGCCATGGTTGGACCGTTGGTGGTGAATCGTCGGGGCACATCATCTGTCTTGATCTCACCACCACCGGCGATGGCATTATCTCCGCGTTGCAAGTGCTGGAGGCGATGGTGCGTTCCGATCAAACTCTTTCGCTCCTGAAGAGTGGCATGACCAAATTGCCGCAGGTCCTGGTGAATGTTCGGCTGCCCAGCAAACAGGACGTGATGAAGAATCCAGCTGTGAAACAGGCGGTGCAGGACGCGGAGCGTCAACTGGGTAGCCGCGGTCGTGTGCTATTGCGGCCCTCGGGCACGGAGCCCGTGGTGCGCGTGATGGCAGAAGGCAATGATCGCCAATTGGTGGAAGAGGTCGTCAGGACGCTCGCTCGCGCAGTGAGCGATGCCGTCGGCGCGCAGATTTCCCAATCCTGCGCAGCCTAAATCCCCTTTATGGTAGGCAGCGCGCGCTGGCGGCGGCGTCAAATATTCCGCAGCAATTCATTGAGACTGACTTTTGCGCGGGTCTTGGCATCCACCCTCTTCACAATCACCGCACAATAGAGGCTATGCGTGCCGTCGGCCGCTGGTAGATTGCCGGACACCACGACTGAACCTGGCGGCACGTATCCGTAGGAGACCTCGCCAGTCGTGCGGTCGTAAATCTTCGTGCTTTGCCCAATGTAAACTCCCATGGAGATGACGGAGCCCGCGCCGACGATCACGCCTTCGACAATTTCAGAACGGGCGCCGATGAAACAATCGTCTTCGATAATAGTAGGCGAGGCTTGGAGGGGCTCCAGCACGCCGCCTATGCCGACGCCCCCCGACAAATGCACGTTCCTGCCGATCTGGGCGCAGGAGCCGACAGTCGCCCAGGTATCCACCATGGTTCCCGAGTCGACATACCCACCGATGTTGACGTAACTCGGCATTAACACCACGCCGCTTGCGATATACGCGCCGCGACGGACGGTCGCCGGGGGGACTACGCGGATCCCCATCTGGCGAAATTCCGCCTCAGAGGTGTGGGCAAATTTCGACGGAACCTTATCAAAGTAACGGGTGTAACCATGGTCGATAACTTGGTTATCGTTAAGCCGGAATGACAGCAGGACTGCCTTCTTCGCCCACTCATTGACGTGCCAGCTATCGCCGCGTTTTTCCGCCACGCGCAGCGCACCGGTTTCCAGCTGATTCAGGGTTTCCTCAACCGCTGCGCGTTCGGCGAGAGCTGGGCTGGCGGGTGTGAGTTCCGCGCGGTGCTCGAATGCTTCATTAATGATCTTGGCAAGTGCTTGCATGGGGGCTCCTGTTCAAAGTTTGGTGACCACATCTCGAATGCGCGAAGCGGCATCGATGCAACTCGCCTGCTCGACCACCAGGGCAATTCGCAGCCGTTTATAACCAGGGTTGTAGCCAGCGACAGTGCGGGCAAGAAATTGCCCTGGCAAAGTGGTCACGTTGGCGTCGGCAATCAGCCGGCGACACATTTCTAAATCATCGATGGGGAATTCTGGCCACAAATAAAATCCACCTGGCGGAATAGTGATGGTGAGGCAGTCGCTCAGAATCGCACTCACTGCGCGAAACTTCTCCCGGTAGAGTGCACGATTCTCCTTCACATGTGTTTCATCATTCCAGGCCGCGATACTGGCGGCTTGAACATGCAGCGGCATAGCCGAGCCGTGATAGGTCCGATAACGAAGAAAGGTTTCGACCAAGCGGGGATCGCCAGCGACGAAGCCCGAGCGGAGCCCCGGCGCATTCGAACGTTTGGATAGGCTGTGCATGACCAGGCAGCGCTGGAATCCTGTACGGCCACTGCGCCACGCTGCAGCCAGCAATCCCGTGGGTGGCGCCGTCTCATCGAAATAGAGCTCTGAGTAACACTCGTCTGCGACGATCACGAAATCGTGGCGATCCGCCAAATCGAGCAGCGACATCAAGGCATCAGTTGAAAGCACCGTGCCGGCCGGGTTGGAAGGTGAACATAGGTACATCAGCGCGCAACTCTCGAGCATCGAGGGCGGCAACGCTGCAATATCCGGCAGGAAGCCCTGGTTCGCGGGGCAGGACATGAAATAAGGTTCCGCGCCCGCCAGAAACGCCGCGCCCTCATAAATCTGATAGAACGGATTGGGCATGAAAACATGGCTGCGCGCCGCGTCGCGAGGGACCAGCGCCTGCGCGATCGCGAACAGCGCTTCGCGAGTACCGTTCACTGGCAGCACCATGCGATCAGGATCAAGCGCCGTAGTCGGAAGCTCGAAGCGCGCGCAAAGCCACCGTGCAATCGTGGCCCGGAGTTCATCAGTGCCCTTGGTCGCTGGGTACTTTGCAGTCGTCGCAAGCGCGCTTTGTAGCGCTGCGTGAATCAGCTGTGGCGTGGGATGCTGAGGTTCGCCGATTGAGAGATTGATCGGCGCTAATACTTGGTTTATGCGAAGGTCGCGGCGCAACGTGGCCAAGCGTTCAAAGGGATAAGGTTCGAGTTTGTGGAGACCGGGATTCATGGCGCAGGCGATGGTTAACGGCGCTGGCTAGTATAGGGAAACGTGCGCGCCGCGCCATCGGTATCGCCCCAGATTTGATTACGGTATCCTTTGCGGCCATTTTTTTCGGCAACGGAAACTCGGCGATGACACACAAAATTCTGCTCCTCGCCGGCGACGGAATCGGTCCAGAAATCGTTGGTGCGGCGACGGCTGTGCTACAAGCGTTGAGCGCACGCTTTGGTTTCAAGGCGGAACTCGAACCCGCCCTGATGGGGGGCGCTGGTATCGATGCCACAGGAAATCCTTTGCCGGACGACACCCTGCGCCTCGCGCGTGAATCTACAGCGATTTTGCTGGGCGCGGTCGGTGGTCCGCAGTGGGACAGCATCGAGCGTGAGCGGCGCCCTGAGCGCGGATTATTGCGTCTGCGGGCGAGTCTCGATCTTTTCTGTAATCTGCGTCCGGCCGTGCTGTATCCGGCGTTGGCCGCCGCTTCAATCCTGAAGTCTGAAGTGGTTTCTGGGCTCGATCTGATGATCGTGCGCGAGCTCACAGGCGGCATTTATTTCGGACAACCCCGCGGGATTGGGGTTAACCCTGCAGGTGAGCGGTACGGTTTCAATACTTTGGTCTACACCGAGCCCGAGATCCGGCGGATCGCGCACTCGGCGTTTCGCATCGCGGCGCTGCGCGCGCGTAAAGTTTGTTCGGTTGATAAGGCCAATGTGTTGGAGGCGACCGAATTCTGGCGTGAGATCGTGACCGATGTTGGCCGCGAGTATCCGCAAGTCAGTCTGTCGCACATGTATGTGGATAATGCGGCGATGCAGCTCGTGCGTGCACCCAAGCAGTTTGACGTCTTGGTCACCACCAACATGTTTGGCGATATCCTCTCGGATCTCGCGTCCATGCTGACGGGCTCCATCGGTATGTTGCCGTCGGCGTCGTTGAATGCCTCTAAGCAAGGAATGTACGAGCCCATTCATGGTTCAGCGCCGGACCTTGCGGGTCGCGATCTCGCCAATCCCCTCGCGACGATCCTGTCGCTCGCGATGATGATGCGTTATTCGCTCGGTGAGCCAGAGCAGGCTATTCGGATTGAAAATGCGGTCGCAGACGTGCTGGCTGGAGGTTACCGCACTGCCGATATCCAAGGCCCAGGAACGCAGGTCATTGGAACCCGCGAAATGGGGCGCAAAGTGGTGGAAGCCTTACGCTGAACGCAGGCACAGAGTAGCAATATGAGCAAAAAATTTAATGTCGCAGTGGTCGGCGCGACCGGCGCGGTCGGCGACGCGATGCTGTCGATTTTGGCCGACCGTCACTTCCCCGTCGGGACTGTTTACGCGCTTGCGAGCGAGCGTTCCGCCGGGTCGCGAATTCCCTTTGCTGGCACGCATTTGCGCGTGGATGAGCTGGCTACCTTCGATTTCAGCAAGGTGCAGATTGGCTTATTCTCGCCCGGTGCTGCGGTGTCCAAGATTCATGCGCCGAGGGCGGCAGCGGCAGGTTGCGTGGTGATCGACAATACGTCGCAGTTTCGCTATCAGGATGACATCCCGTTAGTTGTGCCAGAAGTGAATCCGCAAGACATCGCGCGCTACCGTAACCACGGGATCATCGCTAATCCCAACTGCTCGACGATTCAACTGGTAGTGGCCTTGAAGCCCATTTATGACGCAGTTGGGATCACGCGTATCAATGTGTGTACCTATCAAGCTGTGTCGGGGACGGGCAAGGAAGCGATTGAGGAACTGGCCGGACAGACCGCTGCGCTGCTGAATGCCCAGCCCATTGCGAGCAAGGTCTACCCAAAGCAAATCGCCTTTAACTGTCTGCCCCAAATTGATGTCTTCCAGGAAAACGGTTACACCAAAGAAGAAATGAAGATGGTGTGGGAGACCCGCAAAATCATGGGTGATGCGAATATTCTCGTGAATCCGACTGCGGTAAGAGTGCCTGTGTTCTTTGGACATTCCGAAGCGATACACATCGAGACCCGTGAAAAAATCACTGCGACCCAAGCGCGTGAATTGCTTCAGAAAGCCCCTGGGGTGAAAGTGATTGATGAGCATAAGGACGGTGGTTATCCGACGGCAGTAACTGACGCCGCACACGCGGATGCCGTGTTCGTCGGCAGGATTCGGGAAGACATTTCGCACCCCCGCGGCCTGAATCTATGGGTGGTCGCAGACAACGTCCGCAAAGGGGCAGCACTAAACAGCGTGCAAATTGCGGAGATGTTGGTAAAAAGCTATTTGTAAGCTATAGTTAACTATGAATTATAAAGTGTGTTCGTAGGTTGCGAGGGACCCCAGCAGCCAATTTGGCGTCAGGCTGGGCGGTCTCTTTGCACCCCTGCGGGCGAATCCTCATAGCCACGCTCGATTAAGGAAGCGCAGCATGCTACGGAAGAGAGCCGTTGCCGTTGCCCTAACGGCCCTGTTGAGTCCAATTGCCTTTGGACTTGGCCTAGGAGCACTAAAGACCAGCTCGGCGTTGAATGAACCGTTCGACGCGCATATCGAGATTGTGGGCGCCGCAGCCCAGGATTTCGACGCCCTGACGGTCAAGCTTGCCGATCCGGCCCAGTTCGACCGTGCCGGCGTCGCGCGTGATGCGGTCCTTCTGAATCTCCGTTTTGTAGTCGTCTCTGCTGAGGCAGGGGCGGACTATGTTCGCGTGACCACCAAAGACCCAGTGCGTGAGCCCTTCTTGAACTTCCTCTTGGAACTCGATTGGGCGAAGGGTCGCTTGGTGCGCGAATACACCGTCCTGCTGGATCCGCCGTTGTATGATCGCAACCGCCGGCCAGCGACCACTCAAGCTGCCTCGCCGGTGGCGCGCCCTAGCGCGCCGCTCGCTGCGGCCCCAACAGTCCCCAATACGCCGCCAGCGCCGGCATCCGTCGCGGCGGACGGTTCGCTTGGAGCGGTCCAAGCAAACGACACCGCGTGGGGCCTCGCTCTCGCGCACCGTCCCGACCGCACGGTTAGTGTGCAGCAGATGATGTTGGCGCTCTTGCGGGCGAACCCCGCCGCATTCATCCGACAGAACGTCAATCAGCTGCGGCGCGGGGCGATCCTTCGGATGCCGACGCGCGAGGAAATGGGCCAATTAGCGCAGCACGAGGCAGTCGAAGAAATTCAGCGGCAACACCAGCTTTGGCAAGATTATCGCCAAGGTGTCGTCGCTACCGTGGTTGAACCTCCGGCGAGCGCGCCGGACGACTTGCTCGCCCCGCAAGACGCCACTCCCAAACTCACTCCAAAGGAAGCGGGCTCAGACGCAGCGCGCCTCGAACTGGCGGCCCCAGACGATGGCGAAGTCGCCGCCAAGACGCCGGGCGGGGAAGCCGGCGGCAGCCTCAACGAATCGCTGGCCAAAGAAGATCTGGATGCGAAAGCGCAAGAGAATACCGATCTCCAAGCCAAGCTGTCGGAGGCCGACCAGATAATCGATCTGCTGCAACGACAGGTAAAGATCAAAGACGAAGAACTGGCCGCCCTACAGGCTCGTCTGGGCGACACGCCACCGGCACCCAGCGCAGGAGTAGCGGCTACCGACGAGACTGCTGTGCCCGTGACGCCGGTTGCCCCGCCAACCGCCGAAACCACCGTGGCTGCGACCCCTGAAGTGTCACCGCCCGCTGCAACACCGATCACGCCCCCGGCCGAACCGCCGCCAGTTGAAGTTAGTGGTTGGCAGGGGATGTTGAACAACTTAGTGCCTGCGCATGTGCGGGCGGCAGTTCCTGGCGGCGCGCTGACCGTGCTGGGAATTGCGGCCACCTTGGTAGTCTTGCTGCTGATCGGACTTTCGAAAGCAATTGCCGGACGCCAAGGCAAGGCGATTATCTCCACCAAGGATGCCGCACAGGCGGCCATCGCGAGCGCCGCAAGTAGCGGTAGTCAACCTGCGTTGACGCCGGACGCTTTGCTTGCTACGCGCGAAGATCTCACCGCATTCGACGCCCCCAAGCCCGACACAGAGCAGTTCCTGCGCACCATGGAAGCACCGGCTGAACAGCTGGTGGCCGCGCCCGACAAAGAAGATCCGCTTGAAGAGGTCAACGTCTATCTTGCCTACGAGCGTTTCGACCAAGCAGAAGAATTAGTCTCCAAGGTCATTGCGAAATATCCGTACGAGCACAAATACAAGCTGCGGTTGCTCGAAATTTTCTACTCGGCCAATAACAAACAAGCCTACGAAGAAGCTGCGCGGGTTTTGCACGCGGCGGTAGGAGACGCCGATCCGCTGTGGGAAAGCGCTGTCGCGATGTGGAACGAAATGTCGCCCGAGCGCGCGTTGTTCGCGCCGGGGCGCGCGCCGGAGATGGCCGCTGCGACGGCCGCAACCAGCGCGTTCGTCGATATTACGGGTGACACAGCCGGTGGCGCCACGATGTCACTGCCGCCGGGTGGTGACAACCTGCTTTCCGCGACGCAGGTTGGTCTGACCAACGACTACGCGGGAACCTCCACCTTAGATTTCGATCTCAGCGAAGACGTTGCCGCTGATACGCATCCGGCGCCGACCGGACTGTCGCACACGACCGGCGGAATGATCGATCTGACCGCGACCACGGATGAGCTAAATCTCGACCAGGCTTTTGATCTCACCGGAGAGCTCACTTCAGCGGCCAATGAGGTGTTTGATATTTCGGGGGAAGTCGCCCTCGATACCACCAGTGCGGTCGATGGCCTTGACCTGCTGGATGTCACGAATACGAACGAGATGGCGTTGGATTCCCTTGATTCGCTACTCGATGTGACATCGCCGCGCCCCGGCCAGGCAGATCGCGCAGAGGCGGCAACGATCAACGCGGTTGCGGATAAGCTGAGTCAAGAGTTTGATATCAGTGATACCGTTGCGCCCGCCGTGCGAGGCGCAAATACTGCCGAGCCGAGCGCAGATATGGATGAGGGGAGTCTCGATTTTGATATCGAAGGCCTAAGTGTCGAGGCGCAGCCGGTTGCGGATGATGACTTCGATCTAACCCTCGATACAGATATCCAATCGGCTGTGGGCGACGCCGATGCAGACCTTGATCTCTCGCTGGATGATGGCCTACCGCTCGATTTCAATCTGGATGAACCTGCCAACCCGCAGTCATCGCCAGCTTCAGAAGTGGAATTCGACC
The DNA here is from genome assembly GCA_031417495.1 of Pseudomonadota bacterium. GTDB lineage: Bacteria > Pseudomonadota > Gammaproteobacteria > CAIKBL01. Next base: position 9,891 of record JANOVQ010000196.1, read on the forward strand.
TGGCGTTGCAGGACACGACGGATTTTGAAAGTCTCGCGATCGACGACACGCTTGAGCTGCCGAAGTCCAATGCGACACGAAGCGGCATGCGGCCGGTCGAAGCTGCCGATGAGTCGCTGGAAGATTTGACGCGCTCGATGGAAGCCTCCATCGCCGGGCTCGACCTTAGTGATGATCAGGATGACGACAGCATTCTTGATCTGGCGCTGGAGCCCGATGGCCACGATGGCATCGATCTTGATTTTGGCCTTGACGATATCGGTGAGATAGGTGGGTTAGATACTTTGGCGCTGGACCCGGAAGAGCTGCGTCGAGCGGCGGATGCCATGATCGACAAAACAGTCGCGCTGCCCCGTGATGCGGGTGGTGAATATCAAAACTCTTTGGACGAGACGGATACCAAACTCAATTTAGCCAAGGCCTATATCGAACTTGGTGATGGAGAGGGTGCGCGCGCAATCCTGAACGACGTCGAGGCGGATGGTTCGCCGGCGCAGCAGGCCGAAGCGCGCAATCTGTTGTCGCAACTCACCTAGGGAGTCGCTGGATAAATCTCGTCCGGCGCGCGACGTCTCCTGCAAGAGGGACGGCCGGCCGTATGAAAATCGCCCTCGGCATAGAATACGACGGGTCTGGCTTCCGAGGTTGGCAAACCCAGGCGCAAGTGCGGACGGTGCAAGACTGCGTCGAAGCCGCCCTATCGCGCGTCGCTGCACACCCCGTGAAAGTCTTTTGCGCCGGCCGCACAGATGCTGGCGTTCATGCCTGCGCCCAGGTGGTCCACTTTGAAACCACGGCAGTGCGGACATCACGCGCCTGGACACTCGGTGCGAATGCGAATCTGCCGCCAGAGGTCAGCATTTTGTGGGCGCGCGCAGTGCCTGCTCATTTCCACGCCAGATTCTCGGCAACCGCACGGGCCTACCGTTATCTTATTTCCAATCGCATGACGCGCGGTGCGTTGTGGGCGCGCCATGTGGCCTGGGAATGTCGACCGCTGGCGGCCGAACCAATGGCACGCGCAGCTCAGTCCCTGTTGGGCGAGCATGATTTTTCCAGCTTTCGCGCAGCGGGCTGCCAGGCACATCATCCACAGCGAATTATTCGCCGAATCGAGGTTGCGCGTGTCCAGGATTTTGTCACGCTTGAAATCCAGGCAAATGCTTTTTTGCAGCATATGGTGCGGAATATCGCCGGCGCCTTGCTCGAGATTGGTCGTGGCGAACGAGAAGTGACCTGGATGCAGGAGCTCTTGCAGGCACGGGACCGCACGCGTGGAGGAATCACCGCGCCACCGAGTGGCCTGTACTTTCTCGGGGTTGAATACCCGGCAAATTTTGACCTTCCTGAAACGCAGTCCTCGACAATCCCCTCTAGCATATGAGTTTCGTGCACTAGAACCTTACTGTCATCAGTTTTAGGTGGGATAATCCCGCGCCTCTCTTTCCGCGAAATCTGCCGCCGCTTTTGAAAACACCATGACCCGGACCCGCGTAAAAATTTGCGGCATTACCCGGCTTGCCGATGCGCTGGCGGCGGTTGAATTCGGGGTCGATGCGTTGGGCTTCGTGTTTTACGCCGCTTCCCCACGCTGGATCGCACCGCATGAGGCCCGCGAAATAATTGCCAAATTGCCACCATTCGTGAGCGCGGTGGGCCTGTTCGTCAATGCGGATCTCGATGTCGTACGTGCAATCGTGCGCGAAACGGGTATCGACCTCGTGCAATTTCATGGTCAAGAATCCGCTGCTTACTGCGCGCAGAGTCCGCGCCCGTATGTGAAGGCGGTCGCTGCCCGACCCGGGGTGGATATCGCCGCCCGGGCCCAGGAATTTGCGCACGCACGCGCGCTGCTAGTGGACAGCTATGATCCACTTTTGGCGGGCGGGACTGGGGTCACTTTTGACTGGTCGTTAGTTGCGACACCACCCGCGTTTCCCCTTATCTTGGCAGGTGGGTTGTCGGCCGCGAATGTGGCCGCCGCAATCACGCACGTGCGCCCGTATGCCGTCGATGTGAGTGGCGGAGTAGAATCCAGCAAAGGCCTTAAAGACAGCGCCAGAATCCGCGAATTCATGGCCGAGGTAGCGAGAAGTGAACGCAATTTCTGAATCCCATTTCCTCACTCCGACGACGGCGCTCCCAGACGCCCGCGGACATTTCGGGCCCTACGGCGGCAAGTTTGTGGCCGAGACCTTAATGGGACCGCTGGCTGAACTCGAAGTTGCCTATCGAAAATTTGCGGCCGATCCGGCGTTTGTGCGCGAGCTGGATCACGATCTCCAACATTATGTCGGACGTCCGTCGCCGCTGTATTTCGCAGAACGCTGGTCTACCGCGCTGGGGGGCGCGCGGATTTATTTGAAGCGGGAAGATTTGAATCACACCGGTGCCCACAAAATCAACAACACGGTGGGCCAGGCGCTGTTGGCAAGGCAAATGGGCAAGCGTCGCGTGATTGCCGAAACGGGGGCGGGCCAGCATGGCGTGGCGACCGCGACCGTTGCGGCGCGCTTTGGCATGAGCTGTCGGGTCTATATGGGCGCGAACGACATCCAGCGCCAGGCGCTGAATGTTTTCCGCATGAAACTGCTTGGCGCAGAAGTGGTGCCGGTAACCTCGGGTTCAAAAACTCTGAAAGACGCACTGAACGAAGCGCTGCGGGATTGGGTGGGCAATGTCGATGAGACGTTCTACATCATCGGCACCGTCGCCGGCCCTCATCCCTATCCGGTGATGGTGCGGGATTTCCAAGCCATTATCGGGCGGGAAACTCGCGCGCAATGTCTTGCGCAGACAGGTCGCTTACCCGATGTGGTCCTGGCCTGCGTCGGTGGCGGCTCTAATGCGATGGGCATTTTCTATCCGTTCCTGCACGATGCCACAGTGGAATTGATCGGTGTCGAAGCAGGCGGTGATGGTCTAGAGACTGGGCGACACTCGGCGCCGCTGAATGTGGGGAAACCAGGCGTGCTCCACGGCAATCGCTCCTACCTCATGCAAGACGCGGATGGCCAAATTCTGGAAACTCATTCGATATCGGCGGGCCTCGATTATCCGGGAGTGGGTCCCGAACACGCCTGGCTAAAGGATAGTGGCCGCGCGAAGTATGTCGCCGTGACGGATCACGAAGCTTTGGCCGCGTTTCGTGGCTTGACGCGCATGGAAGGGATTATCCCGGCGCTTGAGTCCAGTCACGCGCTGGCGTATGCCGCGACGCTCGCGCCACGCATGCGGCGTGAGCAAATCCTGGTGATCAATTTATCCGGCCGCGGCGACAAAGATATCCCGACGGTCGCCGATCTGGATGGGATTACCCTGTGAGGCTAACTACCGGCGCGAGCCGAATTGAGCAACGTTTTACCGCGCTGGCGTTGGCAAAACGTGCCGGCCTAGTCACCTTTATTACGGCAGGTGACCCGTCTGCCGAAGTGAGTCTCCAGAGTATGCATGCGCTGGTTAAGGGGGGGGCCGATATCCTCGAGCTTGGGGTGCCGTTCTCCGACCCGATGGCCGATGGGCCAACCATCCAACGCGCGAGCGAGCGCGCGCTGGCTAACGGTATGACACTCGCAAAGGTGTTGGATCTTGTGGCAGCGTTTCGTGACACGGATCAACTAACGCCGGTGGTGCTGATGGGCTATCTAAATCCCATCGAGTGCATGGGTTATGCAACATTCGCCAAGCGTGCCGCTGCGGCTGGCGTGGATGGCGTATTGACGGTTGATCTACCGCCCGAAGAAGCTGCGGAATGTCAGGTCGAATTTGCGCGTCAGGGGCTGCAGCAAATTTATCTGTTGGCGCCCACCACCGATCAACTGCGCATGCGCACTATTTGCACGCAGGCCTCCGGATTCGTGTACTACGTGTCGGTCAAGGGCGTAACCGGTAACCAAGTCATCGATACCACGGATGTACGCCAGCGTATTACTGAACTCAAAGCGCACACTTCACTCCCCGTTGGAGTTGGCTTCGGGGTCCGGTCGCCCGCAGTCGCCGCCGCGCTCGCGGCCTTCGCGGATGCTGTAATCGTCGGCAGCGTGTTGGTCGAAATCGGCGAACAGCACGCCGCTTCCCCCGCCGAGACCTGCCAGGCGCTAACCGCGTTCGTGATCGGTCTGCGGACCGCCATGGATGCATCACGAGCGGCATGAGGCATGCGTTAAATGAACTGGTTCAAAAAACTTTTGCCTTCGCGCATTCGGACCGAAGGGTCCGCAAAAAAATCGATCCCGGAAGGCGTGTGGAGCAGTTGCCCGAGCTGCAAGGCGGTGCTCTATCGGGCAGAGCTCGCGCGAAATCTCGAAGTGTGCGTGAAGTGCGCGCACCACATGCGAGTGTCCGGTCGCAAGCGGTTGCAGCAATTTCTCGATCCTGGCTCGACTTTGGAGATCGCGAACAATCTTGCACCAGTCGATTTTCTCAAATTTAAAGACACCAAACGATATCGGGATCGATTGCTGAGCGCGCAAAAAGAAACTGGCGAAACGGACGCCTTGATTGTCATGCGTGGTGCGGTACTTGGCCTGCCACTGGTCGCGGCGGCCTTCGAGTTCGGCTTCATGGGTGGTTCCATGGGCTCCGTGGTGGGTGAGCGTTTTGTGCGTGGCGTGCGGCGCGCGCTGGACGAGCGATTGCCGTTCGTCTGTTTCAGCGCCAGCGGCGGCGCGCGCATGCAGGAAGCCCTGGTGTCACTCATGCAAATGGCCAAAACCAGCGCGGCACTGGCTAATCTCCGCGCCCAGCGGCTGCCGTATATCTCGGTGTTGACCGATCCGACGACCGGCGGCGTTTCGGCCAGCCTCGCGACGCTTGGCGATATCATTATCGCGGAGCCGAACGCGTTGATCGGCTTCGCGGGCCCGCGGGTCATCGAGCAGACCGTGCGGCAGGTGCTACCCGAAGGTTTTCAACGGAGTGAATTTCTGCTCGCACATGGCGCGCTTGATTTAATCTGTGACCGGCGCGAACTGCGCGCGCGCATCGCTTCGATTCTGAGCCTGCTCATGCATACCGAGCAGCCGCAGTTGCCAGCATCCGCAGGCGCGGCCTAGAGCACGGCAACCAGCATGGTGGCGCCGTCCCAGTTGTCGACCGCGGAATCTCCTTCCGTGGCCCTACCGCGCTCATTGCGTGAATGGCTGGCGTGGCAGGAGTCCTTGCACCCCAAGGATATCGAACTCGGGCTTGAGCGATGCCAGTTCGTGGCCGAGCGCATGGGTCTATTACCCCCGCGCTACACAGTCATTACCGTTGGCGGCACCAATGGCAAAGGCTCGACGGTCGCGATGCTCGAGTGCACCTATCGGGCGGCGGGTTATCGCGTCGCGGCTTACACTTCACCGCATCTTTTGCGCTACAACGAACGCATCAAGATTGACCACGAAGCGGTGTCGGATGCACGAATCTGCGCGGCGTTTGCGGCAGTCGAGCAGGCGCGTGCGGAAATCCCGCTGACAGTGTTTGAGTTTGGAACGCTAGCGGCGCTCCATATTTTCGCCGCCAGCGAACTCGATCTCGCGATTCTTGAGGTAGGCATGGGAGGGCGCCTGGATGCGGTGAATATCGTGGCGGCGGATCTTGCGGTGATCGCCACGCTGGATATTGACCACGTGGAGTTTCTCGGTCGCACACGGGAAGCAATAGCGCGAGAGAAGGCCGGCATTATGCGACCTGGGCGCAGTGCGGTGTGCTCCGATCCTCAGGTGCCGCGGAGTTTGTTGAGCGCCGCTGAGAGCTGTGGTGCACACTTGGAACTCCTCGGGCAATCTTTTCACTTCGTCGATAACCAGACGGATTGGACTTGGTGGTCCGGCGAGAACGTGCTGGATCATCTCCCGAAACCAAATTTGCGCGGGAGCTACCAGCTTCGCAATGCGGCGGGTGTCCTCAAAGCGATCGATCTGCTGGCGCCTCGCCACCCGGTGACCAAAGCACAAATCGCTCGTGCATTAGCGAGCACGGAATTGCCGGGTCGTTTTCAGCGCATTCCAGGCCCGGTTGAGTTCATCCTGGATGTTGCGCATAACGCGCAGGCTATCGAATCCTTTGTCGCGAACGTGAGGACGCTACCTGAAGCGCGCAGCACACATGTGATCTTGGGGATGTTGAGCACTAAAGATCGCACGAGCGTGATGCACAGCCTGAGCAAAATTGCGGATCATTGGCACCTCGCCACGGTGTCTGCGCGCCACGGTGCGACCAGCGCAGAGCTCCATGACACCTGGCGCGGATTGGCCCGCCGCGGCACGGCCACGACGCACGCCTCGGTGCGTGAGGCGTATACGAATGCCGTGCAGAGCGCACAAGTCGGTGCGCGGATTTTGATCGTTGGCTCGTTCATCACGGTCGGCGAAGCCCTTGCCATCTTGCAACCGGATGCTCCCGGCTAGTCCGGTCAGGTCGCCATGGATCCGCTTTTAAAGCAGCGCCTGGTGGGAGCCTCAGTGATGGTGGGGCTCGCGGTGATCATTATTCCAACCTGGCTTGAACAAGAAATACCGGCACCCGCACTGGTGGTTCGGCGCGATATGGCGCCGATGCCCGCGACCGATTTACCAGCCGCGCCAGTTACGCTTGAACGCGCCGCCGAGGACGAGATTAGCAGTGGCATGGAGGCCTCAAATGCAGAACTTGCGGCGCGAATTCCGGCCTTACAACCGCCCCCTAAGGCCGCCGCCGCAGCGGCGAATTCAAGTGTTGAGGCGACGCTCGCAAGCGATCTTGCGCAGGTGCCGGCAGCGACCTCAGCTGTCGCGCACGCGCCGACGATTCCACCAGCCCCCGCTGGCGCGGCAGCGGACCAGGCGTGGGTAATTCAACTCGGTAGTTTTGCACGCCGAGAGAATGCGGAAAGTCTTCACGCGAAACTGCTCAAGGCGGGTTTTACCGCCGCAGTCGTGCCGCTCGCTGAGCGCGGCAAACAATCGTATCGGGTGCGGGTGGGGGCTAAAACTGATCGCCGGAGTGCCGAGCGACTGCACGCTCGCCTGGCTAAAGATCTGGGAATTTCGGGCATCGTGGTACGCGGAGACTAAGATGGAGCTGCAGTGGGCCGATATCTTCATTCTCGCCGTCATCGGGATCTCCGCCTTACTTAGCCTGTTTCGTGGACTGATTCGCGAAGTTCTGTCGCTGGTGGCTTGGCTGGTCGCCGGGTGGGTGGCGTTCAAGTTTGCTGGTCCGCTCAGCGATCACCTGATCAATGTGGTGTCGCTGCCTTCGGTCCGCATGGCCCTGGCATTTATCGGATTGTTATTGGCGGTTTTGATGGTCTTCGGCGTAATCAATTTACTGATCAGTAAATTGATTGAGAGCACGGGCTTGAGCGCCACCGATCGCATGCTCGGCGTGATTTTCGGGCTTGGCCGCGGGATTGCGATCATCACGGTGCTCGTCATGCTGGCTGGCCTGACACCGATCCCGCAGGATCCGTGGTGGCGCGAAAGTCTTTTCCTGCGCCATTTCGAGCAGCTGGCACGGCTCTCTATCCGCTGGTTACCGCCCAAATTCGGCAAGCATTTCGAATACGATCCCGGCACACTACAGAAGTTAGGTGTCCCTTCCTCTTCTTAAGCATGATCGCGAGTGCCTCCAATTATGTGTGGATTGATCGGTATCGTTGTTAAGCAGGCGGTAAACCAAAGCCTCTACGATGGCTTGACGGTGCTCCAGCATCGCGGCCAGGACGCCGCCGGCATCGCGACCTACGAGGACGGCCGCCTATATCTGCGGAAGTCCAATGGCTTGGTGCGGGATGTTTTCCATACGCGGCACATGCTGAATCTGAAGGGCCGGATGGGCATCGGCCATGTCCGCTACCCCACCGCTGGCGCCTCCTCAACCGCTGAAGCGCAACCGTTTTATGTCAACTCCCCGTATGGCATCGCACTTGCGCATAACGGGAACTTAACCAACTCAGAACAGCTCAAGCGAGAACTCTTCCAGGACGGCTTGCGGCATGTCAACACCGATTCGGATTCCGAAGTCCTGCTCAATGTATTCGCGCATGAGTTGCAGAGTTTTGGTAAGCGCCGCATTGGGCCGGAAGATATTTTTCGCGCAATTTCCCGGCTGCATAAGCGCTGTCGAGGCGGTTACGCAGCAGTCGCCATGATCACAGGCGTCGGGATCATCGGCTTTCGCGATCCCCATGGCATTCGGCCCATCGTTTTCGGTCATCGCGAGACGGCCCAGGGCACGGAATACATCATTGCCTCAGAGAGCGTCGCAATTGATGTGCTCGGTTTCAAGTTGATTCGCGATATCGCGCCTGGCGAAGTCGTGTTCATCAGTAAGGAGGGCGAGCTCCATGCGCAGCAATGCGCCGAAAATTCGCGTCTCACGCCGTGTATTTTTGAACACGTGTATCTGGCCCGACCAGATTCGATTATCGACGGCATCTCGGTGCATAAGGCACGCATGCGCATGGGTGAGGCGCTGGCCCGCAAGATTCAACGCGAATGGGGCGCGCACGATATCGACGTGGTCATTCCGATTCCCGATACCTCCCGTACTGCCGCACTGGAACTCGCGCACGTGCTCGGTGTCGATTATCGTGAGGGCTTTATCAAGAATCGGTATATCCCACGGACTTTCATCATGCCGGGCCAGGCCTTGCGGCGTAAATCGGTGCGCCAGAAGTTGAATGCCATTGACCTCGAATTTGAAGGCAAGGCGGTGCTGCTGGTGGACGATTCGATCGTACGCGGCACGACTTCCTCGCAGATCATCGAAATGGCTCGCGAGTCGGGTGCACGACGCGTTTATTTCGCCTCAGCCGCGCCGCCTGTCGCGTTTCCGAATGTGTACGGCATCGACATGCCCACCAGCGATGAGCTGATCGCCTACAAGCGCTCCGTGGATGACATTTGCCGATTACTTGGCGCGGATCGCCTCATCTATCAGGATCTCGAGGATCTCGTGGAGTGCGCGCGACGCGGCAATCCGGCAATTGAGGCCTTCGACTTATCCTGCTTCGATGGTTGCTATGTGACCGGCGATATCAGTGAAGGCTATTTGAATCGCGTCGAATTGCTGCGCTCGGACGAGGCCAAGGCGAAGCGTGCGGCAGCCAGCAATTCGTTGCAGGATTTGTATACCTCAAGCGGCGTCGTGGTGGACATGAGCTGAGCAGCAAGGGTGATGTCCGAAGACAATTTTCCGCAGCTCGGCTTGAGCACCATTGGTGCGCGCGCCGGCGTGCGTCAGACGGACGAACTAGAGAACAGCGATCCGCTCTATCTCACCTCGAGCTTCTGCTTCGAGTCTGCAGCGCAAGCGGCGGCGGTCTTTGCGGGGGAAGCAGCAGGCAATATCTA
>JANOVQ010000197.1:0-4079 GCA_031417495.1 Pseudomonadota bacterium
TGCCGACCCTCGGAGCTTCATTCGCTTCGGAAGACAACCGCGTGCAGTCGATATTCTTCCGGGAATTGATGGCGTTGATTTTGATTCCGCATGGAATAGGCGCGTTGAAGGTGTCGTCGATCGGCACAGCGGTCTCACTGCATTCTTCATCTCCGGGGCCGACCTAATCGTTTCAAAGCTCGCAGCCGGACGGCCGCAGGACATTGCAGACGTCGCAGCCTTGCGCGAGGCAGAAAACAGTCAAGCGTCGCAGATCGCGCCAAAAAGCCAGATGCGAAAGCCGCAAGACCCGGCATAGTTGGGGCGCAGCGAAGAAGCGATAGCGCATGGCGTCGTTGCGTGCGCACCCCTCATTCCCGGCAGGTCAGGTCAAACAATCAGTAAACTGTCCCGGAGGGATACACTCGAACCCATAGCCACTCGTCGGAAGCGGTCGCCAGACGCGCCGTTTCTTCTACAATGGCCTAATGCAACGCGCAGTTGATCAGCACCCGCATCCGCCATTTTGCGGCGCTTGTGGTGGCGGCTTGATTGCGCATGTCTGATCCGGGAACTTCGCGCATCCTGACCTTGGTCTTCGCCGACTTGGCGAACTCAACTGCGTTAAAAACGCAGCGCGGAGATCAGGCCGTCGGTGAACTCATCGCTCGCCATCGCACGCATATTCGCCGACTCGCGGCGGAGGCCGGCGGGCGCATCATTGATTGGGCGGGCGACGGCTGTTTCCTGACCTTCGAGACCTCCAGCGCGGCGGTGCTGTTTGCGTTGCGCCTGCAGGAGGTCCACCACACCGAGTCTGATCTCCCCGGCGTGCGTATCGGGCTGCACGTGGGCGAAGTCGGCGAACACGCCGGCCCCGAGGAGGATGCCGCACATCCCCGCGTCGAGGGGTTGGCAGTCGATCTCGCCGCGCGCATCTGCAGCTTGGCGCAACCCACGCAGGTTCTGATATCCTCAGCGGTCGCCGCCAGTGCGCGCCAGCGGATTGATAACCGGCTGTTCCGTCAGCCGATTGGCTGGCGCGCCCACGGCAACTATCGACTCAAGGGGACTGCTGAGCCGCTCCAGATCCATGCAGTCGGACTCGAAGGGATGGCGAGCTTCGCGGCACCCGCGGCAAGTGAGAAAGTGGCGCCAGTCGCACTACCGCCGCGCCGTGGATTGGCGATCGCGGTCGTCGCGCTGGTGTTCCTCGGCGTGGCGGTTGCCTACTTCGTCGGGTCACGCACACCGCCGCCATCACCCGTGGTGCCGCTGGTGGTCGCGACGCGGCCTGTACCGCGCGAAGTGGTCAAGGATTCCGATTTCGGCGACCGGCCGGCGATCGCAGTGCTGCCTTTCGACAATATGTCGACGGATCCCGAGCAGGCCTTCTTCGCCGACGGTCTGGCTGAGGATCTGATCACGCGCCTGTCCTCCTGGCGCGCGTTTCCGGTGATCGCGCGTAACTCGAGCTTTCAATTTCGTGGTGGCAACCAGGACCTGCAGCACGTCGGCACGGAACTCGGCGCGCGCTATCTGGTGGAAGGTAGCGTACGCCGCGCCGGGGCACGCATCCGCGTGACCGCGCAGTTGATCGATGCTGCGTCTGGCGAACACGTGTGGGCCGAAACCTACGACCGCCAGGTCAGCGACTTATTTACCCTGCAGGACGAGATCAGCGCGAGCATTGCGGCGTCGGTTGCGGGCGATGCGACGCGTGCCGAAGGGGAACGCGCGCGCCAGCGGGGCACTGAGAATCTCGATGCGTGGAGCCTCTACCAGCTCGGTCTGCAGCGCGAGAACTTTGACAGCCGCGCGGGGCATGCCGAAGCACGGCAGTATTTCGTGCAGGCGATCGCCCGCGACCCCCGCTTTGCCTCTGCCTTGGCGCGACTCGCCATGCATGACCTCTGGGCGGTGTTCTTCGGTTGGAGTGATAGCCCGGAACAGGAGACTGCGGTGGCCTTCGCGAACGCCCGGCGTGCGGCTGAGCTCGATCCGCGGGAACCCATCGCCTATAGCGCGCTTGCTTCCGCTTACTCCCTGAAGGGCGAAGCGCGCCGTCGAGTTGAACCCTAGCCAGCCGGAGGTCTACATGGTGCTGAGCTGGCTCCAGTTACTCAGTGGGGATCCGGCAGCGTGTGTCGCGGCCGACAAACGCGCCCTGCAGCTCGATCCCCACGGACCGTGGGCGGCGATGGCCCACGACAATATCGCCGGTGCGTACTGGGAGATGGGGCGCTATCAGGAGTCGCTTGAAGCGGCCCGTCGTCTGGTCTCTGCGCGACCCACCTATTCCTGGAGTTACGTGTATATCGCATTAGACGCGGTGGCGCTCGGCGACCTCGCAACCGCACGCACGGCGCTCGCCGATGCGCGGCGTGTGTATCCCGGGCTCACGATTGACACGCTCCAACGCGCCTATGGCGTCGTACGTCCTGAGGTGGACGCACGCCGTAACGCGGCACTGCGCGAAGCGGGGCTCGAGTGAACTCGCGATGACCTGCGCCTGCGGCCATGCGCTGCCGTTGGGCGCGAAATTCTGCCCCGAATGCGGCACTCCGTGCGCGGCGCGCTGCGCAAGCTGCGGCGGCGAGTTACCGGCAGCGGCGAAATTCTGTGCGGAGTGTGGCGCTCCGATCGCGGCAGCGCCGCCGACTCCGCAAGGGATACCCCGTGCCTATACGCCGAAACACCTCGCCGACAAAATTCTGCAATCGAAGTCCGCGCTCGAAGGCGAGCGCAAGCAGATCACGGTGTTGTTCGCCGATGTGAAGGGTTCGATGGAACTCGCCGAGCAGCTCGACCCCGAGCAATGGCATCAGATCCTCGATCGCTTCTTTCAAATCCTGAGCGACGGCGTGCATCGCTTCGAAGGCACCGTGAATCAGTACACCGGTGACGGCATCATGGCGCTATTCGGCGCACTTATCGCGCACGAGGATCATGCACAACGCGCCTGCTTCGCGGCACTGCATCTGCGCGCTGAGCTCACACGTTACGCCACTGAGGTGAAGCGCATCCACGGGGTGGTCTTCTCGACCCGCATGGGGATTAACTCGGGGGAGGTCATCGTCGGCTCGATTGGCGATGATCTGCGCATGGATTACACCGCGCAGGGCCATACCGTCGGCCTTGCGCAGCGCATGGAGGCGCTGGCGTCGCCAGACACCTGTTACGTGAGTAGCGTCACAGCCGCGCTGGTCGGTGGCTATTTCGCGCTCGACGATCTCGGTGATTTCGAAGTGAAAGGCGCCACAACGCCGGTGCGTGTTTATCGCCTGCACGGCATCGGTAATTCCCGTACACGTTTCGAGGTATCTCTCTCCCGAGGGCTGTCGCACTTTGTCGGTCGTGCGTCCGATCTGCGCACGCTCGAAGATGCGCTCGAGCAGACTGCGACGGGTAGCAGCCAGGTGATCGGTGTAGTCGCTGTCGCGGGGACGGGGAAAAGCCGCTTGTGTTTTGAGTTCCTTGAATACTGCCGGGCGCGCGGCCTGGCGGTTTACGAAGCGCGCGCGGTACCCCACGGCCGTCACATTCCCTACCCGCCGATTCTCGAATTGCTACGGGCCTATTTTGGCATTACCCATGAAGATAATGACCAGCGCGCGCGAAGCAAAATCGCGGGCCTGTTTGCGCTGATCGAGCAACGCCTGGCAGATGCCCTACCTGTGTTGTTTGATTTCCTGGGGGTAGCAGACCCCGCACATCCGGCACCAGCACTCGATGCCGAGGTACGTCAACGCCAGCTCATCGAATTGACCCGCCAGGTAATGCTAAGCGCCAGCCGGAACCGGCCCAGCGTAACCTTGTTCGAAGATCTGCATTGGTTGGACAGCGCCAGCGCCGAGTTCCTCGACCGGCTCGTGGATGCGCGCAACGACAGCCGCCATCTGTGGTTGCTGAACTTCCGGCCGGAGTACCGCGCCGAGTGGATGCAGAACTCATGGTATCGGCAGGTGCCCTTGGCACCACTCGGTCGCGAGGCCGTTGCCGCACTGCTGGCTTCGCTCCTCGGGGACGATGCGAGTCTCGCCCCTCTGCTTGATCTGGTTAACCTCCGCACCGCCGGCAATCCGTTCTTCATCGAAGAA
>JANOVQ010000198.1:0-11121 GCA_031417495.1 Pseudomonadota bacterium
CTGCATAGTCGCATACAGCGCTTTCATCACCTCGGGACTGCCTGCCGGCCAACGGCCGCCGAGCCTTGTCACGACAAGCGTCAGCAGGTTGAACGCACCACGTCGCTGCAACGCGATCAGGACGGCGACTCCGGGGACCAACAGAAGCAGACCTGAGACCGTATACCTGACAAGTTCGGGCCCGGTACCGTCCGCCAACAGATATAGCAGTCCGATCAGGGTGAAGACGATCTGCGTGACGGCCTCAATAGTGACATCGACCGCGACTTGCGCGCCCGCGTCAGCAACCCGCGCGCCCTTAAGTACCAGCAAGCGCACGCCCGCAATCTCCCCGCCTATCTGCGCCACAGGGACAATCGCACTTACAGCCTCGCGGATCCATCGGGCGACAATATAGGTGCGCAGGGGAAGTGCGTTACCGGGCACCGATATCGCATGCCAAGCGGCCCCTGATAGCCCTACCTGGATTAGATGCAGAGCGAGGATCGGGAGGAGCTGCCAACCGATGACAGCAACCGCGCGCCGCGCAGATTCCCCGAAATTGATGATGAGATACGCCAGCAGCGCAGCGCCCGCAATCGTCGCAAATAGCGCGAATCGTCGCACGCTAGAGAAGCGCCGTGCACAAGGCGCAGACCGTAAAATTCGCGTGCACCGGCTTGGTCGCTAATTGCCTATGCCGATACGCGAAACGCACTTCAAACATTGGCACCCGCATGAATGCCATTGAAGGAGGTGCGGACGATTTGGCAGCTGCTTAGCGCAGCGCGCACAGAGGGGCTGACCAGGGCCTCCAGCTCGACCCCGCAGGCCGCCTTGTCCAGCGGCCACGGACCCGCCAGCGTGGTATCCGCGGGATGGAAGAAAATCTCCGTCGTGCCTTCCGGCAGTTCACGCAGCACCTTGACCACCCTCGCAGCCGTCATTCGACCAGTGTCGTGCAACCCTACAAGCCGATCCGCAGTCGCAATTCCGCGCTGCTGTAATTGCTTTCCGACATGCCGCGACCAGGGCATCAGAAAGACTGTGCGCAAGACTCGCGAGCCACGACTTTCGCCACTGAGCCAGGAGAGCAATGGGGGTTCCAGCGGCACCCTGACCGCCCGCATGTCGAAGTCGGCACCAATCTCAAGTAGCAGCGATAACACCGTAGGATGCAGATGCATGTGGTGATGTGCGTCGACATGGTCAAGCGTCAGGCCGGTCGCCCGGAACGCTTCGAACTGCGCGCGGATCTCGGCGGCAAGCTGGCGCCGAACGCGCGGCACGAAGAAATATTTAAATCCGGCGCCGACGAGGTCCGTGGTTAGCTCGCCGTTCTCGTCGACGATATCGGGAATCTCGGAGAACGGTAAGACTGCGCGCCCGCAGACCACCACCAGGTGTAAACCCACGGCAAGCCCCGGATTGCGCCGCGCGCACGCCACGGCTTCCGCCGCAGCAGCAGCACCCACCATCAGGCTCGCCGAACTCAGCACGCCTTCACGGTGCGCCCGCTCGACCGCTGCATTGACTGCCGGCGACAAGCCGAAATCGTCGGCCGTAAAAATAATCTGCCTCAAGCGAGGTCCTCGCGAGGTCTGCGTAAGTGGAAGAATTCGATACCTTCCCGTCGCCGTCGTTTGGTCACTTCCCAACTCTGCAGCATTTCCAGCGCGCGCTCCGGATGATGGATGATGCGGCCGCCACGCTGAAAGCTGAGCCCATTTACCGTCTCGAGTGGTTTATCCTCGACATTGACTGCGACCTGCGCGCCGACTAAACCGATCTGAAGATGTAGTTGAGCTTCCCTGAGCGCTTCTGTGGCGCGCACGTCATGGGTGAACGACGGCGGGTTCGGAAATAAGGCTTTTGTCATGCCGAAGAGTCCTATCTTGGTTCGAGTTCGCCGTTGTTATCGACGACGAAAGTCCGCTCCCGCCAACGGACTTTGCGGCCACAGAAACTTCTGGCCCATACGAAAAAACACAATGCATCACGTAGCGGCGCTCGCCAATACCAACGCTCGCCTTCTAGTCCGAACGCGTTGGGTAACAATGTTTGTATTGCAATCCGACTAAAGACCGACGTAACGACCAGTAAGAAGGCCATCCTGTGCCAAGGCGACACTGCAAAGAACAAGCAGCGGCATCGGCAGTGTAGGCGTAACCAGGGACATTGCCTATCCGATAGGCCGAACCGAGCGGACAGTTCGGGGCAACCTCGTAGTAGCGCGGTGCTGTTGCGCTGCGTGAAAAATTAGCAGGGGTATAAGTCGTGCGGCGATGAGAACGACTGAGACTTAATGCAGTTGAACTAATCCGCTAAGGGGTTCGTGATAGGTCCATTCCAGGACCGACGCCAGGTTGTTGTCAGCGCGCTCACGCGCTTCGTCCGGAGGAGCTT
Organism: Pseudomonadota bacterium; assembly: GCA_031417495.1. Taxonomy (GTDB): domain Bacteria; phylum Pseudomonadota; class Gammaproteobacteria; genus CAIKBL01. The sequence continues at coordinate 2,386 of JANOVQ010000198.1, forward strand.
AGGTTAAAGGCTTTGGCCAAGTAGCCAAAGCCTTGGCCACAAGATTCGGCGTGTTTCGACCCGCTAGAGCGGGAGTTCGTAGACCACACCCAAATAGTGATCCGGGCCCGTATTGACGACGGGTTTCAGGATCAGTTTATCGGTCACCAGCGCGCCAAGCATTGCGCCCAGAAAATCCGCCACCAGATCGCCTACCGAAAATCCCGCTTCATTAGTGGAATCACCAATCTCAATCGCCAATCCAGGCAGCGTCCCAATTAGTGTTCCGACAACGAAACGGTGCGCAGGGACGAACTTGTCGGCTAGTCCAGCACCGACGCCGCCAGCGACTATCCCGCCGACGAAATGAGAGCGCTTGTCAGGCGCAAACGCATCGCCCGCGCTCACTGTAGCGCTTAGCAACATCAAGAACATAAGCCAATACTGCTTCATAACATTCACTCCGTTAGACGAAGCATAGAGCAGTGCTAAGAAAATGCAAAGTTACCCACAATCATCAACAGCCACGCAGATCGGACGACGCGGGCGCTCTGGCCGCCCCTTTCGTTGGAGGCGCGAACGCGGCTGTTCGCCCTATCCCAAAAGCGCCAACACGTTCCACCACCAGCGGGAACTCCACCGGATAAGTTAGCGCGAGATGACGATCGGGATAGCGTTTCGCGACAGCGCTGCGCGAATCGTCCATGCCGAGCGCTTTGAGATCATCCGCGTTACCGCCTGCACGCAACCGCGCCGCCCAGTCCACGAGTTGTTTGCGGTCCAGACCTTTTGCACGTTGGGCCGCGCCATCAATCAACTCGGCACCGGTAAGTGCGGCGAGCGCAATGTCTACGGGATCCACTCGACGCTCAAGATCATGCTGCCAGGAGAGGAAGCGGTCGACCCAGGCGGTAACCGTATAACGGTATCGACCGAGCGACTCTGCTTTAAAGCTACCGCGCCAACGATCATTGCCAACGAAGGTCATCGGGGCTTCCTGCCACGCACGCGCGTCCTCGCGTCGCCACCGGACACACGCACACACCACGTCGTGCGCGTCGGTAAAGCAATCCGCCTCGACGACGATCTGGTCGCCAAGCACGCGCTTAGCCGCAAATCGTCCAGCGTCGATGGCCGGACTAACCGACTCAATCACCACCCTGATTCGTCCGTCAGGCGCGCTATCCGGGATCGGTTTAGAGCTGGTGGAGTTAGCCATGACTGTTTTCACGCTTGAAGTACATCACGCTCAGCGGAGGTAAGGTCAACGTAAGGGAAAACGGTCTGCCTTGCGCCGGAATGGGAGCGGCCTCGACTCCCCCGAAATTTCCCACACCACTTCCACCGTACAAGGGCGCGTCGCTATTCAAGAGTTCCTGCCAGAATCCGTCCTGAGAAACCCCGAGCACGTAGTTCATGCGCGGTAATGGCGTGAAATTACAAACTACCGCAATGCACTGGCCAGTACGTGATTTGCGCAGGAACGCAATTACACTCGCTTCAGTATCACGACAATCAATCCACTCGAAGCCATCTTGCTCGAAATCTACTTCGTGTAACGCCGGTTCGGCACGATATAAACGATTGAGATCGCCCACCCAATTGCGGAGGCCCGAATGCTCGGGATATTGGAGCACCCACCATTCGAGTGCCTCATCGTGTGCCCACTCGCGGCGCTGACCAAATTCGCTCCCCATGAACAGTAACTTCTTCCCCGGATGCCCCCACTGGTAGCCATATAGCGTGCGCAAGTTAGCGAATTGCTGCCACGAATCACCCGGCATTTTCCCGAGCATTGACCCCTTGCCATGCACCACTTCATCGTGCGACAGCGGAAGCACAAAATTTTCAGCAAACGCGTAACAGATCGAAAACGTAAGTTGATTGTGGTGAAACTTGCGATGAATTGGCTCGTGCTGCAGATATTTGAGGATATCGTGCATCCAACCCATGTTCCATTTGAGACCAAAGCCGAGACCGCCGAGATAGAGCGGTCTCGAGACCATCGGCCAGGCAGTAGACTCTTCGGCAATCGTCTGCACATCAGGGTGGTCGCGATACACCGCCAGATTGAGATCCTGCAGAAACTGGATGGCTTGCAGGTTCTCGCGACCACCGTGTTGATTTGGCACCCACTCGCCTTGTTTGCGTCCGTAATCGAGATAAAGCATGGACGCTACTGCGTCTACTCGCAGGCCATCGAAGTGATACTTATCAAGCCAGTAGAGCGCGCTAGAAATCAGAAATGAACGCACTTCGTGACGACCATAATTGAAAATGTAACTGTTCCACTCGGGATGGAACCCCTGCTTGCGATCCGCGTGCTCGAAAAGATTTGTGCCATCAAAATAGGCCAAGCCATGAGCGTCGCTCGGAAAGTGCGATGGGACCCAGTCCAAGATGACCCCAATTCCGCGTTGATGCATGCGGTCGACGAGATACATCAGGTCCTGAGGTGTGCCATAGCGTGAGGTGGCGGCGAACAAGCCAGTTGTTTGGTAACCCCAGGACCCGTAAAACGGGTGTTCGGTGATCGGCAGGAGTTCCACATGCGTGAATCCCATCTCGGACACGTAGTCGGCGAGCTGGTCAGCTAACTCTCGATAGGTCAGGAAGCGCTGCTCTTCTGCACGTCGCCACGAGCCGAGATGAACTTCGTAGACCGAAAGTGGCGCTTCAAGCGCATTATGGCGATGGCGCGTTGACATCCAATCCGCGTCCTGCCACTCGTAATCGAGTGTCCAGGCGCGTGAGGCGGTGGACGGCGGAACTTCGGCAAACACACCAAAGGGATCGGCTTTGTCGACTTCGTAGCCGTTGTACTTCGAAAGAATTCGATATTTGTAGCTCTGACCGCGTTGCACCGCCGGGATGAAGCCCTGCCACACGCCGGATTCGTCCATGCGCAGATCGAGCGGGTTGGCATTCGGATCCCAGCCATTGAATTCACCCAGCACTGACACGCGCTGGGCGTTGGGAGCCCACAAGGAGAAGTGGGCGCCCGCGACAAGATTCCCAGTCGTCAGGTGGCACCCCATCTTTTCATGCAAGCGGCTGTGAAGGCCCTGTTTGAAAAGGTAGACGTCGTGATCAGTTAGCAACGGGTGTCTCCTATCGTTTTCGTCAGGTGACGAACAAAGCCGCTACGACAATCGCGCACTTTGGAAGTCACTACGACGATCCCCTTCTCGCCAAGCTGAGCGGCGCAAACACCGCAGCGAGTCAGTGGGATAGCAGCTGGAATCGCGTTCGCTCCGTGCTGCTGTTCTAGATCGCGTTATCGCGATCCACAAACGGTAAGGCGCAATCGGCCTCGAAGTTGTCTGAATCCCCGTATTGAGGCGGATTAGTTGGGTGGCGCCGAATCCCTATTAACCGTGTTGGTTCGGGGGCCCGCGCCGAAAGTATCGTCCTCTGTTTGCTGCACGAAGTATCGCTTACTCATGTTCAGGCTACCGGGCCGAAATTCTAAACGCAACCAATAAAGTCTTTCGCCGCCAAAAATTATCGCGCGACCTGTCTCAACACTCTCGCCAGAAATTTTGTCATTTCAGTCGTTTAACAGACTTATATTGTAATTCGCGCCTGACGTCGCGAACGCTGTATTTGGTCCGCAACGAGTGGCGGCCATCGACCGAGGGTGTGTGAAAAAACTCAGATTTTGAAAGTGAGGACAACATCGCGCTCAGTGAGTCGTTGATACAGACTGATCCCTAATGCGCTCCCTTGTAGATCTAAAAGTGGGAGAATTTTTTGTTGGGCACGCCAATTTCTGCGTTTTCACACACCCTCGACCCTTCAGCGACTCACGATGAGGAGTTTCATTTTTCTTGACTGCGGACTCTTAGGACGTCGCACCGAGCGCATGTTGTAATTGACGACTGGCGGTTCCTTAGGATTAGGCTGCGACTGGGCCAGGTCATCTGAAAATTTCGTTTGAACACATATAGATGCTTTAGAAACCTTGTAAGCCGGGATCGAGCTGCACGCCGAACGTATTAAGCATCATAGATACGAGGTTGTACTGTCCGACAGTAAACACGATATCCATGAGCTGGCGCTTATTGAATCGCGCACTCAACCCGCGCCAAGTTTCGTCGGCGACGAAATCGTCGTTGTACAGCTCATCAGTCGCTTGCAACAGCACGCGATCCGTCTCATCGAGATCTGGCGCACTAGGCCCTATCTGAATCGCGCGCAGTTCGTTCTCGGTCATGCCCACACTACGTGCCATCTTGGAATGGATGCCCCATTGATATTCGGATTTGCAGAGATATCCGATCCGAAGAATGATTAGCTGACGGGTACGTTCCACTAGAGTCGACTTAAACATCACGTGATTCGTGAACACCATCCAGCGTCGCAATAGATCTGGGTGATTTGCCAGCGTACGAAAGACGTTGAGGTCAGCGCCGTGAATGGCCATATTTGACAGGAGTTCTGTCGCGGGCGCGTCCCACTGCTCAGGTGTTAGCGCTGGTATTCGTGGCGTGGATAGTTTCATTATCTGCCTCCTGAATTTTTTCAATTTGGTATTACTGGAGCCAATCCTATAGTACCCGTACCCGTGCCCGTACCCGTGCCGCACCCCCACTGAATTACCCATGAGCTCGCATTAGACGTAGCGGGCCACAGGAGTTTAGGTTCCATGGCGAAGCGCAAGGCGCTAAGGGTAGATCTGGATTAAATTCAGTTCCATTCTTTTGTAACCCAAAACATGCCCGTGCGAGCTTACGCCCAAGCGGCACGAAGGTCGCCGTGGCACTCAATCTGCCCTAGCGTGGGGCCAGGTAATACGGCTCCCATAGGGCGCTACGTTGAGTCCGCAAGGCCGCATTGAACAGTAGAGTAGCCGTGGCACCTCAGGGTCGCCTTTTTTGGTCAACTTGCGCCGGCCACGTCATTGACCGTATTCGCGCACCCGAACATCTACCCCCTGAACGCATCTGTTGGCGCCGACCGAAAACTGAGCCAGCTGTACGGCTTCGGCCCCTGGCTCATTATTGAGTCGGCGCAGTGGCTCAGTTTTTACTCGGCACCAATAATTGCCGGGTGTCGACATCCTCACCCTGGACGTCTTCAGCTGCGTGCAGCAGGCCGTCGCCAATCCCCGTGCGGGTCGGTAATGTGCGCGCTGCCTGCATCGCGGGCAACGCATTCACCGGCTGCTCCGATCCGCAGAACTACCTGTTCTGGGATACCATCCGTTCGACCACGGCGACGTAGTCGGCCATCGCCGATCTCGCCAACGCCACCGTCGTGCCGCTACCTGCAGCACTGCCGCCGATGCTGGGTGCGGTCGGTCTCATCGGCGCCTGAGCGCAGCACCCACGCCCGGCTGAAACAGTGTTTGGCTATGTGCGCCACCGCACCGAGTGCGCTGAATGTGGCGGCTAGCCTAACCACATCAAATATCCTAGGTAAAAGGTACGGCCGTCAGGATGAAGCACATGAACGCAATCAAACTCGCAGTATCGATGTTCGTCGCACTCTCTTGCGCTCCCGCGCCGGGACTGGCCGTGCCAATTCTGGGTTCGGATCTGGCGAGCTTTACGGTGCTGGGCGCCACGACGGTGACCAATGTCACGCCGAGCACCATCGTCGGAAATGTCGGTGTCTGGCAAAGCGATGGTGCGAATGCAGTCTCGGGCTTCCTCTCCTCACCCGGTGTTGCGGTGTCGGACCCGCAGGTAACCGCAGGAAATGTGCACGCGGGCACTGAGTCGGGGACCCCGAATGCGAAGTCGGCTCAGGGCGAACTCACGACCGCGCGAGATAATCTCGCATCGCTCGGGCCAGGGACCACCTTGTCGAACGCGGACCTGACGCTTGCAGGAACCCTTCTGCCGGGCGTCTATACAGTTCCTGCGGGAACTACCAATTTATCCGGGGCGCTCACGCTCGATGGCCAGGGCAACGCCAATGCAGCCTGGATTTTTCAGATGACTGACCTGATCACTTCGCCAAACTCGGTCGTGAACGTGGTCAATAGCGGTTCAGGCGCCGGCGTGTGGTGGAATGTCGCCATCTCCGCGGTCATCGATGTAAACACGACATTCCTGGGAAACATTCTCGCGCTCACCAGTATTTCCATGAAAGGCATCGCAACGAATTTTTGCGGTAGAGCCTTGGCGGACACGGGCGCCGTGACATTGATTCAAAACAGCCTCTCCGGCAATTGCACGGGCGTTCTGGCTGGTAGCAGAGGCTTGAGCGGCGGCCTTGATGTCATCCCTACCACGGGTGGCACGCAGGAGGTCGTCTTCCTGCCGAACGCCGCCGTTCCTCCGGGTCCTCCCACAACCATACCGGAACCCGCTACGTTGCTACTTTTCGGCGTCGGGCTGGCGACTTTGGTTGGTGCTCGCGTAACGCAAGGCAAACGGAACGCTCTGCGCCCATTGCCGTAACGGTTCACGCGGCAGCACTTCATCCACCGGCAACGATGCCCGGAGTAACCCGCATTGTTTGTGACGTGAAGGGAATCACTGTTGGCGCCAACCTCGAATTGAGCCACGGTGCCGACGTACTAATGAGCCCGTCTCCAAGACCAAAACACTAGCGTCGACGCGACTAATGCCACCAACTGCGGTGGCTCAAAAAAGACCGGCACGGATTCTGGAATTGACTCAATACTGTGTCAGCGCCAACACAGGAAGTTCGCGGCGCGCCAGCAGGCGTCGAGGTCTCGGAGCGAGACGTTGCCTTGTTCGTCGGTTATGGGCCAACGCTAAGCCCTGCAGAGTGCCCGAGTCCGTTCGCTGCCGCTCATCGCCGAGCCTGTCGACTCGGCGCTAGGCCGCGATCCACTTTTCGGCGTCGGGCTGCTCCTCATTCGAAAAGACTTTGCTCAGACCCGGCATCAAAAACGCGAACATCCGTATTGCATTTGCGACCCAGTGAACGTCCGTGAATGTAAGTTATGTAAATTGCGAGTGCGGATCTTTCGTTCATGCAGCCGGATTCTTTTGTGCTGTGCCAGTTTGGTCGATCCAATCCAACGCTTCATCCTCGCACATAAAATCAAAGTGCCGCACTTGGGCATGGATGAAATGGTTTGCAATACCCGGCATGACATGTGCTAAAGCGCCGTCGGCGACGACTGCAACTCTGTCGATTCTCTTGATGTGGTCCTTGAGAAACTTGAAGTGAGCAAGCATCGCGTCAAAGTCTTTCCAGCCGGGAAATGATTTTGCATGTATCAGTACTCCGCGCAGCTTCCCGTGTTCCGCCAGATAGCTATCCACCTGACTCGTTATCAAATTGAAATCTGCCGCTTCGAGCGGACCTTCGGGATGCAGCTTGAGTACGCCTTTGTCACGTAGCAATTCGTAATTCATCATCTTCGGATATCCCCTATCAGGTAGTGACGCCACCAGCACTTCGCGGGCGCGCTTGATGTCTTCCGGTCCGCCATGCACGACGATGAGGAACTTGTCGTCCTTGAGCGCAGTTTCATATCTGAAGGACGGAGTCCTTGGGTATGCCCAGCGCAGTCAGTCTTGCTCACGGGGCACTCCTGGTAGGGAGGGTCGGTGCAGCGCGATCGAGCGTACGGGCCATGTCCCAAGCTTAGGCCTCGTCGGCATTTGCTTCCGTTCACTGACGCACCTTCAGGCTGGCAACCGAAGCGATTTAATGGAAATCGCGCCGTGTTGCCGGTCCCTTGTGTCCGGCAACGCACAGACAAGCGTCCAGTGTGGACACACAGTGCCTGTGCGCAGGGACCATCGACCTGGGCCGCGAGGCGGTGAGGGCCGCTCCCCCTACGACCGGTCGACCGCCCTGGACCGGCACTCACACTACGATCGCCCTCCTTACTGGAAGGCCGATGCGACGCTCGAGCGAGAGATCTGAGGCCAGCGCCGGCGGGAGTGCCGCGCTGAGGAATGACCTTGGTTCAAATTGAACGGTCGCTCACGCTCCACCGGATCGATGGTTCATCCATCGTCAACTGAGGTCCCCGGTTCGGGATGGACATCGGGTGTCGTTGCGTGCATGTCCACCGCCTCACCCTGATCGATGATCGCCGCGAACATTGGTGATCGTGCGGATTCACCCCGCAGGAGCATGAAGATGCAGATCGGCATGATTGGTCTCGGCCGCATGGGCGCCAGCATGGTCACCCGCCTGTTGCGCGGCGGCCATGACTGCGTGGCCCATGACCGTGCGCCCGAAAGCATTGCACGCGTCGTCGCGCTCGGCGCCACGGGCGGCGCGTCCTTGCAGCAGTTCGTCGACCGCTTAGAGGCGCCGCGTGCGGTCTGGCTGATGGTGCCGGCCGCAGCCGTCGACGCCGTGCTCGAACAACTGACACCGCTGCTGCGGTCTGGCGACATTGTCATCGATGGCGGCAACTCGCATTACCACGACGACTTGCGCCGCGCCGCGACCCTGGCGGCGTCGGGCATCGCCCACGTCGACGTCGGCACCAGCGGGGGCGTCGCCGGCCTGGAGCGCGGCTACTGTCTGATGATCGGCGGCGGCAAGGAGGCGGTGCAGTTTCTCGTGCCCGTGTTCGCCACGCTGGCGCCCGGGGCCGGCACCGCGACACCGACACCGGGCCGAACGACCGATGGCAGCGCCGACCAGGGCTGGCTGCACTGCGGGCCGCACGGCGCCGGCCACTTCGTCAAGATGGTCCACAACGGCATCGAGTACGGCGTGATGGCCGCCTATGCCGAGGGCCTGAACATTCTGCACCACGCGAACATCGGCCTGCGCGACCACGCGGTCGATGCCGAAACGACGCCGTTG
>JANOVQ010000199.1:0-2407 GCA_031417495.1 Pseudomonadota bacterium
AATTCAGCTGCTCTCAGGGACGCCGCCATCGTTCCGCTCCCGCGCTAGGGCACTGACTCACTATTCCTTGAGTTCAATGCGAAGTTCATCTTCTGCAATAGCGACACTTCTGATTCCCGCAGAAAAGCCTTGCCAGAAGCCGGGATCGCTGCCGAATTGCTTGATCAAATCCACGTTCTTAAGATTTCCGAGCCACGCGTTGGGAAGCGGCACGCCCATGATACTCACGCCGCGCAGGATCACGACTGGCTGGTCATTTTGGAAATTGAGTTCGAGGCCGGTGCTTACCCGCAATGTTTTGCCGCCCAGGAAGGGCAGGTCGGGATCGACCGGGATGAGCACCTTGGCGCTCGCGAGATTCTCCGACAGATCGATCGCAAAGCGTCGCGCCAAGTCCGCATTGCTTGCCACCATGGCATTCAACTCGCGCTCGCTGAGTCGAATACTGCGCTGGGAAGCCACTTCACTGTAGCGCTCGGGGATTAAACGACCGTCTTTGTCCACGGGATCGGCAGTGCGCTGCGCGGCGGGCATCAGGGCCTTCGGATCCAAGCCCACCTGCCGGAGTTTGCCGTCGAGCGTGACCTGTTCAGTGGACGATAACGCGACCGGCTTGAAGTCCGACGCGTACAGATAGGTCCGCACCCACCAGTAAGTTGAGCCCGCACTGAGGAGAATCGCAAGGGCCACAAACCCCAGTACCTGCAGGCCGGAGAAGCCGCGCTTGACGGCAGACGGGACGGCCTCCATTGGCGTAGTCACCGCGCGCCGCGCTCAGCGTTGCCCGCGCGGCATGCCGAGGCGCTTAATCCAGGATTTGATCGTCCGTTTAATGCGGGATTTTAGATTCGGATTCTCGGCTACCACCTTGAGGGTGCCTTCCGCTGGCGTGCTGGACGCCAAGCTGCTGACCGCTTCCTGGTCGGCGGGACCGCGGTGCCGCGGCCGCCGGCGTTTTCGCCGTTGTTCCTCGGTGGTCGGGGTCGCGGCCGAGGGCGCAGGCTCTGCGCGCGGCACCGGTGGCGAGATCGGGGCCGGGGCTGCGCGTTCGCGCCGGGGTTCACCACGATTTGCGCTGGGCCGGCTACTGCCGCCAGGTCGCGGTCCGCTGCTGCGTGGCCCACGCCCGTCGTTTCGTTGATCTCTTTCACGCCGCTTACGGCGTTCGGCCGAGGCTTCTTCCAACGCGTCCTCAACCACACTCACGCCGCGCGCGCTGCCATCGGCATTCGGCGCCGCGCCGCGCGGAATTGGCAGGAGCATGGACGGATCGAACTGTCCCACCGGGATTTTCTGTTCGATGAAGGCTTCGATATCCGGTAGGCCGATCGCGTATTCGTCGCACGCAAAGCTGATCGCGTCGCCGGTCGCGCCGAGGCGGGCCGTGCGGCCGATGCGATGGACATAATCCTCCGCATCGAGCGGCAAATCGTAATTGAACACGTGACTGACAGCTTCGATGTGCAGCCCGCGCGCAGCGACATCTGTCGCGACCAGCATGCTGAGTTCGCCTTTAACGAAACGCCCCAGCAACAATTCCCGTTTGCGCTGCGGTACATCACCGGATAACACGCCGACTTTGTAGCCCGCCCGTTCAAGCGTGAGTGCGACCCGCTCGCACACATACTTGGTATTCACGAACACGATGCTGCGATTGGAATCCATGCGTGAGAGCAGACCAAGCAGGAGCGGCATTTTTTCTTCGGTGGCGGGGAAATACACGCACTGGCGGACATTCTCGGCGGTAATCGTATCGGTTTCGACGACCAGCTTTTCGGGGTCGTTCATGTGTTCGTAGGCAAGCTCAAGCACGCGATGGCTCAAGGTGGCGGAGAACAACAGGTTTTGCCGTTCATCGGGGCCCGGCATGCGGCGCAGCAAAAAGCGGATATCTTTGATGAAGCCGAGATCGAACATGCGATCGGCCTCGTCCATCACCATCATCTCGATGGCGCGGAAGCTGACGGTATTTTGTTTCACAAAATCGATCAGCCGGCCGGGGGTGGCGATTACCACGTCCACCCCATCTTCCAGCAGCTTGCGCTGCTTTTCGTAGTCCACGCCGCCGTAAATGAGTGCCGTGCGTAGACCCGTATGGCGCCCGATTTGCACGGCGTCCTTTTCGATCTGCACCGCAAGTTCGCGCGTCGGCGCAAGAATCACGGCACGCGGATCTTGCGAGCGGCGTCCGGGGTGCGCGTTACCGGTAAGCAGGCGGTTGTAGAGCGCAACGTACAGCGCTATGAGAACGAGGACGACGATGAAGAGGCCGATCAGCATAGTTTGACTTGGCTCGGGATGGCTCGAAGATGCTCGTCGAGCGCGTCATGGTCAACGACAAACTTGCCCAGGTGTCGTCACTACTGATAATCTCTGCACGATCCTTAGACTCAGGGAGAATTACGTG
>JANOVQ010000200.1:0-1910 GCA_031417495.1 Pseudomonadota bacterium
TAACCCTGTAACCGCTTGATATTAAAAAATTAGTTGGCGCGCCCTGAGAGACTCGAACTCCCGACCACCTGGTTCGAAGTTACGATTCTAAAACACAACTAGCTGATTTATTTAACTTTATGGCGGTCGCGCCCGTTGCAAAATGCGCCACTGAGCACCACTTTTCAGTACTGACTTCGGCAAAACTTCGGCAAGGATTTTTAACCCCTACTACGAGCCATCCCGGCGAGCTCCGGCATAATTAATTGTCACCAATCGGGGCGCTGGGCGCGGCATGAGGAATCTGCACGCCGGACTCGACTTAAATCGTCTCCACGCGAATCTTTAGACGCTCCGCGTTAGCAGCCATCACGCTATCCAAGGTCGCGATTGATTTCGCGCCGATTTCCAGCGCCACTGCTAAATGGAGCGCGTCGCCAGCGCGTAGTCCGTTGTTGTGCCGCATCGATAATTCAGCAGCTCTATGAAAAGCGGTTCGGCTGACAGGAAGGATCCGAAGGCCACCTTCCATCAACATCTTGAATTCCTTTCGAATCAAGCGGGCATCGCTTTCGCTGAGTTCCCGAACTCGCTGCTTTATCGAAATAGCGCTGGCAAATTCAGAGATCAGCCAGTCGCTACTGACCGCAACGCCCGACAGTGCGCCAAACCAGGTCTTCACGTCCGCCGTTTTTGGCTCGGAGACCAGCAATGAAACCGCTACGCTGGTATCGAGATAGATCATCAGTAACGGTTCTCGCGCCGCATCGCCTCCACAGTCGTTGCCGTCATCGGCATCTTCGTGTGCAATTTTTCCAGTCGAGCAAGAAATGCTTGCTTGTTGAACGGCCGCGTCGGCGTTAGAGTGATCTTGCCTACGGGCGATATCTCGGCTTCCACCGTATCACCTTCGCGTAAACCCGCCGCACGCGTGCACTCCACCGGAAGCCGGACGGCCAAACTATTGCCCCATTTCGCAAGTTGTAGTCGCATAATATGATTTACCGTTTACACACGTAGATACATGCTATCAAAATGTAAGACCTGGAAGCAAAACAAAGCTCACCGGAAATCATTTGGAGCCTCTAAAGAATGATTGCAATACAGTAGTGTCCGGTTTATTTGATACCGACTGGCGATAAGGCCAATGCTGACAAGAACTTAAGTCGCTTCATAGCGTGTCCACGATTCGAATTTCGGAAGGCCAGTTTGCGATGTTCGCGGGTTTGAACGACCGGGAGTGACGCATGAACATAGGCAAGACGCCGTGCGTGCGCGCTGTACGCTACCGAACCTTCGCTGCAGGAACTCGATGCCAATGTCTATGCGCTGGACTCCACAACCATCTCCCTGTACCTCAGCCTATTCGATTGGGCGCCGTTTCGAACCACCAAAGCTGCCAATAAGCTGCATACGTTGCTGGACTTGCGCGGCGCGTTCCCAGCGTTCATTCAAATCAACGACCGCAAACTGCACGACGTGAACGTGCTGGATATTCTGCTCATGGAAGCTGGGGCCTATTACGTAATGGACCGTGGCTGCGTGTGTTGCCGCCAACGCGGAATTGAGCCGGTTTTACGGTAGATGCCGATCTCTTGTTGAGCCACCTCACTTGGAGCATCAGCCCATCGCTGTTAGCGATTCGGTCGAAAAAACGGGCTCACTATTAAGTCGGCGCCATGGCTCAATTCGAGCCTGGCGGCAGCACATGAACTTACTGACGTTCACGAGCGGTCAACTGCCGTTTCAAGGATAATCAATCGGATAGGTTGGTCCGACCCCTCGAATGGGCCATGCTGGCCTCCTTGCGGTCGGTTCCGCCGAACCAGATGGCACGACGACGGAGCAGATCGCTGACCACGATCCGGTAGTTCTGTCCCTTGCCAACCGAAATCTCGTCGATACCGATGGCCCTGGTGCCGGGCGTTCCC
>JANOVQ010000201.1:0-2645 GCA_031417495.1 Pseudomonadota bacterium
GCTAAGCTCTCCCAACTCACATCTGATAACATCGTTCTCGGCATGATTGGCTCGCTAATTCTGGTGTTGTAGCGACCCCAATATTACCGGGTCCTTCATGCCGCCTTCCTTTCTCTTTCATGAAAGATCAACAGGCCCTAGTCTGCGCACAGATGAATGACTTACCACCGATACTCGGCTAAACGAGATCCTTATGGCACAGAAGCAAGATGTACTTCTAATTAATGCGATCGTGCGAACGGTAGACGCGCGAAACACCGTCGCTGAAGCCGTACTGATGCGCAACGGAACATTTGCTGCAGTCGGCTCGGAGACTGAAGTTCGCTGCTGCGCGACGCCAAACGCTGAGGTCCTGGATCTGGGCGGGGCTACCGTCGTACCAGGCTTCATCGACGCGCACAATCATCTCAGCATCGCAGCATTCGCACCTGACTGCGTGGATTGTGCCACCCCACCGAAGTCCACCCTGGCTGAAGTGCTGGGCGCCATTGAACAGCACTGCAGAACCGCGCCAGCCGGACAGTGGGTGCGCGCCATGGGTTTCAACATGAGCTACGTCCGCGAACAGCGTAATCCCACCCGCTATGAACTCGACGAAGTGGCACCACACAACCCGGTATTTCTTATCGATGCCAGCTGCCACGCCGGATTCGTGAACAGTGTCGCCCTGACAAGAGTTGGAATCGACGCACACACGCCGGACCCCGGCGGTGGCGAAATCGAGCGCGACAAGACCGGCGAGCCGACGGGTGTTCTCTATGAGAATGCCGCAAACGTTCTGCATTCCACCTCGTGGAATGCCTATGCGGAACGCGACTGGGATCGCTCTGTTGAACTGCTCCACGCGAGAATGAACGATTACCTCGCAGTCGGTATCACATTCGTCGGGGATGCCATGGTGACCGCAAAAGCTGCCGAGCTGTATCGCCGCGCCGATGCGCAGAGGAAGTTACCGTTCGGCGTGCAGATGCTGCACGCCGCCGATCACTTCTTCGATGCACACGATCTTCGCCGCACGGACATTATCGATCGCATCAAGGAGCCTGGCAGCGACCGCTTGATCGGCGGCACGATGAAGATTTTCGTGGACAGGGCGTATCCCAGCCCAGCCCTGGACAAGGTGCATAACGGATGTTGCTCACACGTCGGCATCGCCTTCTACCCGAAGTCGGAAGTCGGCCGCCTGGCGGCGCGCGCCAATGAGCTCGGCATCAGCACCGCCATCCACGGCATGGGCAACTGCGCGGTCAACACCGTCATGGACGCCTACGAGAACAGCAGACGGGGGCGCAGTAGCGACGCCGTTTTGCGACTGGAACATGCGTTTATCGCTGAGCCAAAGCAAGCGCCGCGTATGGCCGACCTCGGCATCGATCTGGTCGCGAACCCCGGGCTCGCTTACCTGTGGGGCGAGGTTTTCAGTTTTTGGCGAGGCGACGATCAGGAGCACCTGCGCGTACTACCCGTCAGGAGCATGCTGGATGCCGGGGTCCGGGTTAGCCTGGCTTCTGATCATCCTTGCGGAAGTTTCTCTCCAGCAGAGATTATCTGGACTGCCGTGACACGCCAATCCCACAAGGGTGCTTTCATCGATGCCGACGAAGCCATCACGCCGGATGAAGCGCTGCGCCTCTACACGATCAACGCCGCCCATGCCTCGAACCGTGCTGACCGCGCGGGCAGTATCGAGGTTGGAAAAATTGCAAACCTGGTCGTTCTGGACCGGGACATCGTTACTTGTCCGCACGACGAGATCCGCCATGCGTGCGTCGAAATGACCTACGTCGACGGTGAGAAGGTATTCGCGCGAGCCACGAGCGAAAGTGCTTGAAACAAGGTTTTATCAAAGACACCCGAGCGCCAACAAGCGAGGCTCGCCGATAGGCTGGCCTATTACCCCACAGGAACCGCGGCTGGGGGTGGGTGCTTGACTACACACTTGTAAAAAGAGCTCACCGCCGACATCCGGCCAAGCGAGTTCGCTATTTGGCCCAAACTTCACTGAAGTTGTCCCGCACCGGTCTGGCCCCCGTCTAACTGTGTACCTACCATGCGCTTCCAATTCCAGAAGGCTTCGGTATGAATATCCGCCAAATTAGAAACGCTACCTTGGTAATCGACTACGCGGGCAAGCGCTTCCTCACCGATCCGTGGTTTGGCCCCAAGGGTGATATTCCCGGCTTCGACGGCACACCCAACAGTGATGTTCGCAATCCAACCGTCGATTTGCCTGTCCCTATCGAGGAGCTTCTAGACATGGATGCGGTAATCCTGACCCATGTCCACCCTGATCACTGGGACGACCATGCAGCTCGCGCGTTGCCCAAGGACATTCCTTTTTTCGTGCAACACTTCGGTGATCGCGAAACCGTAAAATCTGCGGGCTTTTCGGACGTGCGTGTGCTCACCGGCAACCCGGTGTTCGAGGGCGTGAAAATTATAAAAACGCCGGGACAGCACGGATCTGATGAATGTGTCACGGCCATTTACGATTTACTCGGAGAAGTCTGCGGGGTAGTGCTCAAGCATCCTTCCGAACCCACGCTTTACCTCGCGGGTGATACGGTCTTCAACGACTATGTCGCGGCCAATCTTCGCAGCTACTCGCCCGATGTCATTGTGCTCAACTGTTGCGATGCCCAGGT
>JANOVQ010000202.1:0-7352 GCA_031417495.1 Pseudomonadota bacterium
TTGCCATGGCCGAAGCGATGCTCGGAATCGGCCGGCGTCAGCGCATGGTGGATCGCCAGCATGTTGAGGCCGGAGGCGACTTTGTGAAAAACCAGATAAAACCCATGGGCAACCGCGATCACCACTGCAATCACAGTCAGCGCATCCAGAAAAGCGGAGAGCAGCGCGGCGAGCACCGAAAACGTGAGCGAGATCGCCACCTTCGAGCGTATTTTTAGAATGCCTTTGGTGAAAATAAAAAGCAGCAACTCCTGCATGAAGTAAATGCCGGCGACCATGAACATCAGCAGCAAGATCACCGGAAAGTTGTGCAAGGTTTCGGCATACACCGTTTTCGGATCGGTCAGCCCGAGCGCGACTGCCTCAATCGTGAGGAGTCCGCCCGGCTGCAACGGATAGCATTTCAACGCCAGCGCGAGGCAGAAAATAAACTCCACAATGAGGCACCAGCCGGTAATAAAGGGACCTGCTGTCACGAGCAGCAAAGGATTCAACAGCAGGAAGGCGATGACGGTTCGTTTGTACCAGCGGGGCGAATTGCCGAGGAAATTGTGAGTAAAGGCCGCAGTGATAGTTAGTTCAGACATGTTGTTCCCCAGCACACGAGCGCAAGCGCGCGCGGAAATTGGTAGTAGAAAGCGACCGCGGAAAAATTGGCGCGTATGAGTGCGCGTGGGCACCCGCAGATTCGGTGTGTCAGCGTGGGCAACCAGCAGTTCCCCGCACGGCGGCCTGACTGTTGCGCATACCTGTTGTCGGCATGCCAAACGCCGCTGATACCCTCGGATAACCTTTAGCATGCAGCGCTGGTTGAAGACAACTGGCCTTAACGCGCAGCAGCGGGTAACCTCAGCCCCATGACAGAAACCACGCCTATTTTGGCCGGTGTGCGAGTGCTCGATTTCGGTCGTTACATCGCAGGCCCCTACTGCGCCGCGTTACTGGCCGACCTTGGCGCGGATGTGATTCGCATTGAACGCCTGGAGGGCGGCGAAGATCGCTGGATCTTGCCAGTGGGAGCGGACGGTGTCGGCGCGCTGTATCTTGCCATGAATCGTAACAAGCGCGGCATGACGCTCGATCCCGCATGCACTGACGGTCGCGCAATCGTCGCGCAACTGGTGGCGACTGCAGATGTCGTGATTGCCAATCTGCCACCCGAGGTGCTGCGCTCACTCGGTCTTGATCTCGCGAGCCTGCGCGCGATCAAACCAGACATTATCCTATCCACGACCACAGCCTTCGGCGCCGGCGGACCGTGGAGTGATAAATACGGCTTCGACGGCATCGGTCAGGCGATGTGTGGCTCGGCGTATCTCACGGGCACGCCCGCGCAGCCGTTGCGTGCGGTCGTGCCGTGGGTCGATTTCGGCACCGCGACCATGTCCGCCTTCGGCACGCTCGCGGCACTGATGGCGCGTGACAAAACCGGCTGTGGACAGAAAGTGGAAACGGCTCTGCTGCACACGGCGGTCGCGTTCAACAACGCGATGTTGATCGAACAAGCAGTGGCAGCGACGAATCGCGAGGCGATCCTCAATCGTGGTTACATCTCGGGACCTTCCGATCTGTACCGCACACGGGACGGCTGGATCGTGGTGTCCTGCGTCGGCAATCCCATGTTCAAGCGCGTCGCGAGATTGCTCGGCGAAGAATCCTGGATCACCGATCCGAGATTCCATGATGATGCTGCGCGCGGTGAACACGGCGAGTTCCTCTCCGCCCGCGTCACCGCCTGGACCGAGACCCGCACTACCGCCGAAGCCCTCGCTGCGCTCGAAAAAGTACATGTGCCTGCGGCGCCATTGCATTCCCCCCAACAAACCCTGAACGATCCCCACATTCAGGCGGCCGGCATGTTGGTTAATAGTGACTATCCCAGCCTCGCGCACGCCGCGCCGATTGCGACCACGCCATTCGATCTGTCGGAGACCCCCGCTGTGTTAGGCCACCGCGCGCCGGTGTTGGGTGAGCATACGGATGAGATTTTGCGGGAGCTGGGATTTGCGGCGGCGGCGATTGCGGATTTGCGGGAGCGGCGGGTGATTTGAGCTTGCGGGTATCGCCGGAAGCACACCGTTAGCTTAGGCACTCAAGGGCGAATATCTGGCGTTTGGGTTTTCAATTTTAGTGCGCCACCTGAGCCTGGTGACCTACCCTGTGACGGTTTGAAGGGACTCGCGACACGGATTATTCTTTCCGGTAGTGCTCGCGAATCGTCGAGGGAATCAAGCCCATGCCAACTCGAATATTAGGAATCGCATGATTACCCGAGAATTTGCAGAGAAATTCTCGCAGCACTGGATCGAGGCCTGGAACAGCCACGACCTTGGGCAAATTCTTTTGCACTACTCAGAAGACTTCGAGATGTCGTCGCCCTACATCGCTCAGATTGCTGGCGAGCCGTCCGGAAACCTCAAGGGCAAGACTGCAGTGGGTGCCTACTGGGCCAAAGCACTCGAACGGATGCCAACCCTGCGTTTCGAGGCAATCCAGACTCTCGCGGGTGCAGATAGCGTCACAATTTACTACCGCGGCGCGCGCGGCTTGGCGGCGGAGGTGTTTTTCTTTGGTGCAGACGGGCTGGTGATCAAAGCCTGTGCGCACTACGAGTGAAGATAATCCGGGGACAGTTTATTGATAATCCGGGGACAGTTTATTGATTCTGAGCTTGAGATCCTGGTGTCGAAAGATCAATCAGTAAACTGTCCCCAGTTTCCCAGATGAACGGGCATTAGCCTCTCTTACGATTTGATACTGCGCGTAGGCCATGTAGACCGGAATGACTAGTTCGAGAATCGTCATCGCGATAAAAAACAGGTTCGGCAGCCCCACTTGGGAGATCGAAACGACGCGCGCGAGGCCGCCGATAAAAAAGGTGGCAGTGAGAAAGTAGACCTCCCGCGCTTTTTTCTCAATATCCTTTATGCACCAGATAAGCGCTACTCCGAACGCCGCGAAAAGCGTCGCATAAAAGCGATCCTCGCTGTCCATGGTTGGATTTACCGGTACCGAACCTGGAATTGCCGAGGGGCCAAAAAAAATATGCAACGAGGCGATAAGGATCGCGATCACGCCGAATAGCCCGAGAAATATTTGGAATGACTTCTTCAATTTATCCCTTCTTAGATAGCTCAACGCCCGCTTATATGGCCAGCACATCAAGCGCGTTGTGGGCGAACTGCGCATATTCAATCACGGTCCCATCCGGATCCCTGACACACAGGAACTTGGCCTCCACGCCGGAGGGACGAACACCGGGTGCGGTCTCATAGGGAGACACCGGACCGACGAACTCAACCCCATTCGCCGCCAGGTGGGTGGCCACACTTTCGATATCCGCCACCTCGAAGCACAGACGGGCGATCCCTACATTATCCAGCGCTTTGTACGCTTCGCCGGCGGTAGGTCGGTCAAGAAACTGAATGAGATCGAGGAAGGGCACCGGGTTATCGCCGGGGATTTTCATGAAGACCGCCCGAAACCGGCGATTTGACGCTAGCCCCAGCCCTTGCCAGACGCCCGCGCCCTCTTCAAAAATCTGATCTGCAAATTTCTCAAACCCGAGCATTTCGTAAAATGGGACGGTCCGCTCCATGTCACGTACACAGATATTCGCATGTACCATTTGTCGGATCTGAATTGCTTTCAAGGTGCGCCCCTGTGCTCTTGGTCTGTCATGCGACAACCCTTATTCTTACCGTCCACGCCATCCGCGACAAGAGTGATCGAGCGGATGCCGGATAAAACTCGGCAGCGCTTCGCGACAGTGGTCGTGGTCCGCGCCGCGCATGGGCCGTCTCAGCCTTAATGAGAGACGCACCTTGACCACTATCGCCGGTCTGGCTGGGGCTGGGCCCCGCGAACGGAAGCAGCAAATGCGCCTTAATCACGTCACGCTCATCGTCGCGAATCTTGATCGCTCAATCCGCTTCTATCAAGCGCTCGGACTCACCCCAATCGTGCTCGAAGCGCCACGCTATGCCCGACTTACATTCCCCGCTGGCGACGAGACCTTGTCTTTGGAAGTCACTGGCGAAACCCTCGCGCTGTCGCAGGTTCAGCTATATTTCGAGTGCCCGGAGCTCGACGAGACTTGCGCGCAGTTGAAGACGCGCGGCATTACCTTCGAGCAGGATCCCACGGCGATGGAGTATCTATGGCGCGAAGCAAGACTCCGGGATCCAGATGGCCATCAAATCCGGTTGTACTTCGCACAGGACAATCGACTGAACCCACCCTGGCGCCTACGGTGAACGAGATGAAGTTCAATCCTGCAATCATTTCCGCGTCAGCGCGCAGCAGCGCAGCGTTAGGCCGCGCGAAAAAGCGCATCACCAGCTTTGCACCGGTCGCGGAGAGTACCGCGCGGATCCTAATTCTTGGCAGCATGCCGGGGGTGGCATCACTGAGCGCGAATCAGTATTACGCGCATCCGCGCAATGCGTTCTGGAAGATTATGGGCAAGCTCGTTGGCTGCGATGCGGAAGCCCCGTACGCCCAGCGACTCGCAGCATTAGTGGCCGCTGGCATCGCCTTGTGGGATGTTCTGCATTCCTGCCAGCGGCAGGGCAGTCTGGATACTGCGATCGAAATCGGTTCAATTAAAGTTAACGACTTCACCGCGTTCTACCGCAAGCATCCACACATTAAAGTCGTTTTCTTCAATGGTGCAGCTGCCGAGCGTTGTTACCGCAAGCATGTCCTGCCGCAACTCAAGGCAGACTTCAGTTATGCCCGCCTGCCGTCCACGAGCCCAGCCCATGCCGCGCGCTCGTTTGCAAGTAAGCTGGCAGGCTGGCAGCAAACGCTTGCTGCCAGTTGTACAAGCTCGCTTTGGGCTGAAGTTCAGGGTTCCAGGCTTGATGCTTAGCCAAGCAACGATGCGGTACCGGGCAAAATGTCATTGCGGGGCGATCGAGATCGAGGTCGAGGCGCCGGAATCGATTACCTGCGAAGACTGTAATTGTTCGATTTGTGCGAAGGCCGGGTATCTGCACCTGATCGTGCCGAAATCCCGCTTCAGATTGGTCAAAGGTGAGGACGCACTAACCACCTATAGATTTAATACCGACACTGCGCTGCATCGGTTCTGTCAGGTGTGCGGCATCAAAGTCTTCTATGTGCCGCGTTCCAATCCCGACGGCTACGATGTGAATGTACGGTGCCTCGAACCGCCGCCGCGGGAATTGGTGATTCGACCCTTTGACGGTGCCGAGTGGGAGTTAAATGCCGGCGCGCTGGCGCAGCTTAGCCAAGAACCTTAAACGCACCTCAAAAATTCGCCTAAGGCGTTTTTCCCGGCAACGCGAACACCCACAGCACGCCGCCTTGGGGCACGGCAGTTTTCTTGCCAAAAGCCTTGTCGAGAAATTCCTGTTTGCGTTGGGCATCCACGCCCCAGCCGGACTGCACAGCGACATACTGCACGCCATCAATTTCATACGTGCTCGGCACACCGACCACGCCAGAGTTTGTGCGTTGCTGCCACAGAACCTTGCCGGTCTGCGCATCGAACGCGCGGAAGTTGCGATCATTAGTGCCGCCAGAGAACACGAGCCCGCCGCCGGTGGTGAGCACTGGACCCCAGTTATGGTAGGGGAATTTGACTGTCCACGCTTTTTCGCCGGTCGCTAAGTTCCAGGCCTGCAATTCGCCGATGTGATCCTTCGCATCCGGGTGTGGGAACACTTCGAGGTTCGCGAACGAAGCACCGAGATAGAGTTCGCCGCGACGATATTTCGCGGGCTCACCGGTGATGGCACCGCAGAGATTTTCGTTGGCGGGGATATACAGCATCCCGGTGCCGGGATTGTAAGCCACTGGCGGCCAGTCCTTGCCGCCCCACAGACTAGGACAGTACTCCACGCGCTTGCCGAGCTTGGGCACCTTGGTGTTGTCGTAAGTGGGACGACCGGTGACAGGATCGAGACTCGCATAAACATTCTGCCGCACATACGGTTTGGCCGAGACAAAGCTGATGCCATTCGCTTTGCGTTGCAGAATCCACAAATATCCATCGCGACCGGCGTGGACCAGCGCTTTGAGCGTTTTGCCATTGTGTGGGATATCGATCAACAGCGGCGCGGAGACTTCATCCCAATCCCACGAATCATTCCAGTGATATTGGTGGTAGCCGCGCAGCGCGCCAGTTGTGATGTCGAGCGCGAGGACCGAGCTCGCATAGAGATTGTCGCCGGGTCGCGCTTCGCCGATCCACGGGCCGGCATTGCCCGTGCCCCAATAAGTGATTTTCGACTGGGGATCGTAGCTGCCAGTCACCCACACAGGCGCCCCACCACGTTTCCAAGTGTCGCCGGGCCAGGTGTCGTGGCCGGGTTCGCCAGGCCCGGGGACGGTAAACGTTTTCCAAGCCGGCTTGCCGGTTTCCGCGTCGAAGGCCTGGACGAAACCGCGCGTGCCGAATTCGCCACCGGACACGCCGATCACGATTTTGCCGTCGGCCGCGAGTGGCGCGAGCGTCAGATAATAGCCGGCGAGATAGTCTTCGACTTGCTGTTCCCACACCACTTCGCCGGTGATCGCATCAAGCGCCACCAGAAACGCATCCACCGTGGCGAGATAGACCTTGTCGCCATACAACGCCACCCCGCGATTAGTCGGGTGCAGCTGAAATAAGTCTTCCGGTAGTTCGCGCTGATAGCGCCACAGCTGCTCACCGGTCCGCGCATCGAGCGCGAGCACGTGGTTCTGTGGGGTGGTGATGAACATCCGACCTTCGTTCACGATGGGCGGCGACTGGTGCGCTTCCGTCATCCCTGTCGAAAAAGTCCACGCGGTGCGCAAGGTACTCACGTTTTTGGCGTTGATCGTGGCGAGAGGGCTATAGCCCCAGCTGTTATAGGTGCCGCGATACATGAGCCAGTTGCGCGCTTCAGGAGCGCGCAGGCGTTCGTTGGTCACCGCTGGATAACTTGGCGGCGGAGCGGCGCTCGCGAGGCTCGTAAGTAGCGTGCACGCGAACACTAAGCAGAACAGACGGATCAGCATTGGGGTTTCCTCGGGCGGGGGCTTACTGTTTCTTGAGACCGACTTTACCGGTGAACGGGCCCCTGATCACGAAGGTCTGTGCGCTTAGTTTGATGGGCAGACTGGGCAATGGTCGTGGCGCGGGTCCGGCGACCACTTTGGCATGCTGGGTCACGGCGTACTCAGAACCGTGGCAGGGACACACTAATCGCCGTGAGTCCGCCTTCCACTCCGACACCGCGCACGCGGCATGCGTGCAGATGCCTGAAAACGCCACTACGCCCTCTGCCGCAGAATGCAGGGTGGCTTGATCGAGCGTGATGGGGTCGACCTTCAGCAACAGAAGCTGGTTGATGCGCGAT
>JANOVQ010000203.1:0-4393 GCA_031417495.1 Pseudomonadota bacterium
CGCAGAACCTCTGCGGTGTCTTCGGCGCTGATCGACACCACTTCGCCTTGCGGACCTCCGGCGCTGCTCACCAGCGTGCCACCAGCGGTGCCAAAGCCACCGGCAATGACGCTGACGAAATTACGATTCATCGCCCGGCACATGATGTAAGACAGAATCGCGCCCGAGGATCCCACCAACGCACCAATCACGATCAGCAAGTCATTGCCCAGCATGAAACCCGTCGCCGAGGCCGCCCAGCCCGAATAACTGTTCAACATCGAAACCACCACCGGCATGTCCGCACCGCCAATCGCCATCACCATGTGGACACCATAGGCGAGTGCAATGCCCGTCATCATGAACAGGAAGAGCATGCCGCCGACTCCCGACTCCACGCTTATAAAGAGCTTGCCGATAAAAATAATGCCAAGCAGTCCGGCGAGATTCATGAGGTGGCGACCTGGTAACAACATCGGCTTGCCGCTAATCCGGCCCGATAATTTACCGAACGCGATCACCGAGCCAGAGAACGTCACTGCTCCGATCAGGATGCCCAGATAAATTTCGATCTCGTGAATCGTCTTCTCGGTGCCGACGAACGATACCGAACTGTCGCGAAAAGTGGCGTAGCCGATTAACACCGCAGCCAAGCCCACGAGGCTGTGCATGAGCGCGACGAGCTCCGGCATCTGCGTCATCTGCACCTTGTTCGCCGCATACAAACCGATGCTGCCACCAATGGTCATCGCGATCAGAATCGTGGACAACGAGCCGACTTTCGGGCCGAGAACGGTGGCAATAATCGCCAGCGCCATCGCCGACATGCCGTAGAAATTTCCCCGCCGCGCAGTTTCGGGGTTACTCAAACCGCCGAGACTTAAAATGAATAAGATCGTCGCGACGATATAAGAAACGGTGACTAACCCTTCACTCATGATCTACTCCGAACGCCGGAACATGCGCAACATGCGCTGGGTGACTGCGAAACCACCGGCCATATTGACCGTGGTGAGAATAAGCGCGAGACCCGCCAATGCCTTCATCAGCACGCCCGGCGCGGAGACTTGAATCAGCGCGCCAATCGCGATAATGCTGCTGATCGCGTTCGTCACACTCATCAGCGGCGTATGCAAGGCGGGAGTGACATTCCAGATCACCATGTAGCCGACGAAGCACGCCAACACGAAGACCATGAGATGCGACATGAAGGCTGCCGGCGCGGAGATCCCTAACCCATACAGCGCAAGACCGGCCACCAGCATTAACAGCGGTGTCCGCACGCTCGGGGGTAACCAAGGCTTCTTAGCGGGTGGTGCCGCGACCGGCGCGGCGGCGCTCGGCGCAGGCGATGCTGCGGATAACTTGAGCGCCGGCGGCGGCCAGGTGATCGTGCCATCCTTGACTACCGTCGCACCACGAATCATTTCATCTTCCATGTTGACGGTGGCCACACCATCCTTGTTCGGACACAGCTCTTCGAGCACGCGCAGGAGGTTGGTGGAGTAGAGCTGGCTGGATTGGCGCGCCATGCGACTGGGAAGATCCGTGTAGCCGACGATCGACACCCCATACCGACTCACCACCTGCCCCGGCACGGTGAGTTCGCAGTTGCCGCCCTGCTCAGAGGCGAGATCGACAATTACGCTGCCGTCCTGCATCGATTCAACCATGCCTGCGGTAATGAGCTTAGGCGCCGGTTTCCCCGGAATTAGCGCCGTGGTGATCACGATATCGACTTCCATACACTGCTTGGCGATCGCATCGCGCTGCGCCTTCTGAAAGCCTTCGCTCATCACCTTCGCATAGCCGCCGGCACCGCCGCCTTCTTCTTCATAGTCCACGCCCACAAATTCCGCGCCGAGACTCTTCACCTGTTCCTTAACTTCGGGCCGCGTGTCCATCGCCCGCACGATCGCACCGAGGCCATTGGCCGCGCCAATCGCCGCGAGCCCCGCGACTCCCGCACCAATGATGAACACTTTAGCCGGCGGCACTTTGCCGGCGGCAGTCACCTGCCCTGTGAAGAAACGGCCGAAATTCTGGGCCGCCTCAATCACCGCGCGATAGCCCGCGATATTTGCCATCGAACTCAGGGCATCGAGCTTCTGTGCGCGCGAGATGCGCGGCACGCTGTCCATCGCGAGCACCGTCACCCGTCGTGCCGCCAGGCGTTCCATCAGCGCGGGATTCTGTGCAGGCCACAAGAAAGAGATGAGCGTCGCCCCTTCCCGCATTAATTCCACTTCGTGACAGCCAAGCTCGGGATGAGGCTCTGGCGCGCGCACCTTCAGAATGATGTCTGCCGATGACCACAGCGCGCGTGCATCCTCGGCGATTTCCACGCCGCAACTGCGGTAGGCGTCGTCGCTAAGATCGGCGGCCACCCCCGCGCCTTTTTGTAAGGCTACGGTAAATCCGAGTTTGATGAGCTTGGTGGCAACTTCCGGGGTCGTCGCGACCCGCCGTTCGCCGGCGTGTATTTCCTGCGGGATTCCAATGCGCAACTCGTTTCTCCTTGGGGCGTCCGGGTCGGTCTAGCTTCGCGGGCTTCTGTGGGAATTGTCGCAACTTGCTTCACAGACCGCCAGCCTGGACACCGCCTTACGCGCGATGGAGCCGCAACTTCAGCGCCTGGCCAACTCCGAGGAGCAGAAAACCCACGCTCGCAAGCACCAAAGTGAACTTGCAAATCACGCAGAGCAGATTCAAACCCGCAGTGAACGCCGAAGCGCCGCGGTCCAACATCATCAATTGCAGCGTATTCTCAGCCGCATCGAACAGCGCGCAACAGAGCGCCACGCAGGCCATCCAGCGACCAACCGGACGCCCGGCCGCAACCAGCAGGCAAGCGAACGCGAAGTTGCTCGCATAGGCCACCATGAAAACGAAATCGGTGACCAGGCTCTCGCGTGCAACGTCGAGCACGCCCATCTCCCGCCAGGTCTGCAAGATTGCGTTGAGCGCCTCCGCGGTCACCGCAAACTGCAGCTGGAGTACCCCAAGGTGAGAGTTGGCAGTGAGTAGCCGCTGGTCAAGCAGCGCAAGCCTGAGCAGGCACGCAAGCGAGAGCACCGCACTGATCCACCACCAGCGCCATAAGCTGCGCCGCTTGGCCGCCAAGAAAACCCTCATGCGCCACACCCTCCGCGCTTGATCCAGGCGCTCACCCTCGCAGATTGTCACGGCCAAGCTTAGCGTCGTTTCGCATCGGTTGCGCAATCGGATCCCTGAGCGTCAGAATAGACCCCATGCGCCCTTAGCTCAGTTGGATAGAGTACCTGGCTTCGAACCAGGTGGTCGGGAGTTCGAGTCTCTCAGGGCGCGCCAACTAGCCTTTTAATATCAAGCGGTTACCGTGGTCGCGGTGACCGCTTTTTGTTTCAGCAAAATCAATGCCGGAGTTTTGCCGGACTCACCGGCACAAACGCGGTTTGCCGCCTCCAACAATTCGGCAAGTTCAGGCGCTGAGTAGTGCGAGGTGATGTCACCGTTACGATGACCGAGTAACACCTTGCGCGTTTCCAACGGCACACCCGCCGCGCGCAGTCGTCGACCGAAGGTGTGTTTCAAATCATGCACGCGAATTCTTTTCCACGCGCTGTTATTCATCTTGGTGACGGGATGACCGCGGTATGAAAACACATGCGTGGGATGGATCCCGCGCATGCTGTCTACCACGGACTTCGCCACCCGATTCAACACAATCAGTCGATCCTCGCCATTCTTCACCTGCATGCCCGGAACGATGAACACCGACGTGCCGAGTTCCGGCACCGCGATCTCCCATTCCCAGCGCAATTGACACACTTCCTGTTCGCGACAACCCGTGTTGACCTTGAATAAACTCATCCGGGCCAGATGATCCGGCAGCGCCTGAAGCAAGCTCGCCTGCTCGTCCCACGACAGCGGATACGGTTTTCTTGCATCCGTCGTCGGCAGCATCTGAATCAGCGGCGCGGTCTCAAGCCAGGTGATCCCCGCCTCGTCCCGCCATAGTCTTGCCGACAGGTTCAGTATCCGCCGCACAATACTCAGCGCGAGGTTGATGCTCTTGTGCTTCACACCCGCTGCCTGCCGCATTTCGATGAACGGCCGTAACGTGCCGAGATGTACCTGCTCCAATGCCACGCAGCCGATATACGGATCTAACTGCTTCAGATGCGTCGCATAGTCGCCAATGCTTCTGAGCGCCAGGTTCTCTTCAAGGAAGCGAGTCGCCGCCTCTCGGAAGGTTCTCGCCGGCCGGAGCCCAAACACCTTCGCCTGTCTAACTTCCTCAATCCGGCGGGCCAGCATCAGCTCCGCTTTTTTGAGGTCGCCTGTGCCAGTGCTTTCGTGAATCTTGCGACCGAAGATCTGCTTTTCGATATGCCAGATCCCGGCCCGCTCACGCAGCCCTGGAAATCGTTTG
>JANOVQ010000204.1:0-15307 GCA_031417495.1 Pseudomonadota bacterium
AGCGCACGGCGGCGCGGGGTACACCCTGGTGGAGCAGGCCGTCGTGATCGAGGAGCTCGGTCGCGCGTGCGCGCCCGGCCCCTACGTTGCCACCGCGCTCGCGGCGGCAATCCTCGAGGACGCGGGCGGTCCGGCGGCGGCAGACCCGACCTATCGGCAGGCCAATGTGCTGTTTCATTCGCACATCCACCGCATCGCACGAGCGCCCAGTGCGTGCCGAATTGCGGCCAGTTTATGGGACCGCAGCGACTTCTATATCAAGGTCGCCTTCGGGTCCCTGTATTTCTCGCGACGCGTGCGGCAAGCCCATGGCGCCGTTTCACGTGCGTTGATTAACGGCGATCCTGCGGCCGCAGAGGTCGCCGTAGAGGGGCATCTAAGAGCGGTGGGAGAAAGCGTCAGTCAACGCCTCGGCGAGCTCACCAAAAAAAAGCTGCGAGGGTCGAAAGCCCCACCGAAGGTCATGCCAGCGCGAGCCGATGATAATTCAGGAAATCAACTGCCGTATCGCGCGGCCGCTCGATCATCGGGCAATGCCCCATGTAGGGCATGATGCGAACTTCGGCGTGGCTGAGCAGCTGTTTTAACACCGCAGCGCCGGAGACATCCAGCACGCGATCATCATCGCCCCACACTATGTAGGCTGGGGTGGCGAGCCCGGACACCCTTTCTTCCAGGGTGATGGGCTTGCTAAATAGCTCGGTAAATAATTTCTCGTTGAAATCTCGCTGCCGCATCGAACGTTGGCGCCAGACGCGATTGAATTCCTCGGGCACGAAGGGGGTCTTACCGAACAACAGACCCGCAAGGCGCTTGCCAGTCACCTCCGAATCGACCAACAGCACATTGTCGCCGCGCGCGACCATGTTAAGAATTTCGCTCGGCTCGGCGCTGGCAACACCGGCCGGCGCCAGCAGCCACAGGCTCTGCACCTGCGCTGGCGCGTGAGCGGCGTACATCGCCGCCAGATATCCCCCCATCGAATTGCCGCCTAAGTGGAACTTGGTGATCCCGACCGCAGCGGCAAACTGAGCGATCCGTTCAAGTTGATGGTCGAGGTCGTAGCACGCAGTGGAAATCCGCGAACTGTCGCCAAAGCCAGGGAGATCGGGCGCGATCACTCGGAAATGTGGTGTCAGGTACTTCGCGATTTGGGTCCAATGATCTTTCTCAGCGCCGAAGCCATGCAGCAGCAACAGCGGCTCGCCGCGTCCTCCCTCGAGATAGGGCACGCGATGCTCATCCACCTGGGTTTCCCTGAGTACCAGCCCTGCCCCACGCCGCTGCATACTCACCGCGAATTTGAACATCTGTTCGGGAAACAGGCGATACGCCGCGTAGGCTGCACCAGCGGCAATAATCAGCTTGCCTAACATAAATGACTCCCCAGGTTAATCTCTGCGATCAGTATAGTGATGTACACCGAAGCGCAGAAGTGCATGGCAACTGCACAGCAATTTCTGCGCGCTCATGCGGCGGCATGAATTTCGGGCAACACTAAGTGCGAGGCACATTGCGCGGAATTTAAGACTTGCTGCAGCGCTGGCACCAGCACCGTGGCTTCGTGTGCCAGCTCGTAGGTGTTCGGATTGCGATCGTAACGCGGGAAATCGCTTGAGGTTATCAATACCCGCAGCCGATGGCCGGCTTTGAACAGCATCGCGGTCGACCACAAATCCACTTCGATGCGGAGCATCTCGCCCGGCGTGACCGCCTGCCGCGTGCGACCATCGCGGAAAGAGAGGCGCAGCACCCCGTCGCAGACATTGAAAGTGCGCCCGTCAGGATGAACATCACAGAGCTTCACCATGAAGTCCGTGTCCCGACCGCTGGTCGTAACATAGAGCACCGCGCGCACTGGGCCGGTGACCTCAAGCGGCGTTTCTAAGGGTGGTGAGGTGTAGTGCAGTACATCGCGCCGCGCGAGAAGTGCGGACTGCTCAACCGGCCCCGCGGGATATTGGGGAGGCAGCAAGGTCGTACCGCCCATCGTCGGGCAGGGAACGCTGGGATCATAAACATAGGCACGCGCGGGGGCGACGCTCTCCATACGTTGGCGCGCTAAGCTCCCGTCGCCATTCAAATACCAGGCGGTAGATTGGGCGCGTGCCAGCGGCCAGTCCGCTTCATCGCGCCAACGATTGGCGCCCTGGATGAACAGTTTGACCCGCGGCTCTTCTTCGATCCCGTTATGTTCGTCACGCAGCCAACGCGCAAACCAGCGCAACTGCAATCTCGTGAGATCTTCTTTCAAATCGAGGAACATGCCGTTCGCGCGAAACCCAAAATCGAGTTGCCCAACCACATTCTGAAACATGCCATGCGCCCACGGACCGATCACGAGCTTGCTGTGTTGGCGGGCGCTTTCCGAACCCGCGTGATCGCGCATGGCTTGGAAATGCTGCAGATCAGCCGCCAGCAGTAAGTCGTGCCAGCCGGCAATGATGAGGCTGGGGGCGCGCACTTGCGCGTGCCGACCGGTCATCACCAGTTGATTGGTCCATTCGTCGGGGATCGGATGGCGCAGGAATTCGTAGAAGAAAGGCAGAAACGTCTCATCGCTCGGTCGGGTTGGTGCGAAATTCATCAGCGGCAGCGCGCGTAACACTTCGTCGAAGTTGTCGATGTCGTCAATTAGTTGCGTGAGTAAAGGGAAAAAATCAGCCGGGTTCGGGCGTGCGCGAATTAGGGCGGCTGGGCCGATCGCACGCATCGCCCACATCGCCAGAGTGCCGATGTTCAGCGCCCCATCGCGCCAGAAGTGATCGCGCCAAAAATCGTTCGGCGCAGTCGTCGGGGAGAGCGCTTTCAAGGCGGGATGACCGGAAGCCGCTGCAAGCCAGGACGTAGCCCCCATATAAGAGAGGCCATAACACCCGACCGCGCCGCTGGAAAAGGTTTGGTTGGCGGCCCAGGCCACGCTGTCATAGCCATCGGCGAGCTCGTGCCGATAAGGAAAATAAGTCGCGCCCGCTGAAGCCCAACGGCCCCTAACGTCCTGAATCACCACCGCGAAGCCCGCTGCCGCCGCTCTAACAGGATCGAGAGTGAGCGCAGTGATTGGCCATAACTCCTTGTTATACGGGGTTCTTTGGAGCAGGACTGGGTATTGGCCGGCGGCGGCTGGACGGTACACATCAGCGCGCAGCCGGGTCCCGTCACGTAAGGAAATATCCACGTTTTTATCTACCGTCACAGACATACCGAACTCCTCAAGTAAAAAGAATTGAATTTTATGCTGCAGTGCGGTTGACATCCAGCCAAAGGGTGACTATAAATGACATCTCAATATTGCGATGCAACATAAACCGCATCGTTGGTAACTTTGATAATCGAACCTTCAAGAGGAATTATGTTATGACGACCACGTCCACTGCCAAAGAACCGCTGCTCAACCCTGAATCTATTGCATCCTATTTCGACAAAATGGTCGAACGCCAGAGCGAAATCAGCGCAGCCCTTAAAGAGAGTCAAGCCCGCACCCAG
The DNA here is from genome assembly GCA_031417495.1 of Pseudomonadota bacterium. Classification (GTDB taxonomy): domain Bacteria; phylum Pseudomonadota; class Gammaproteobacteria; genus CAIKBL01. The sequence goes on from JANOVQ010000204.1 coordinate 3,487, forward strand.
CGCATCGGCACCGAGCTGATGAATTCGTATCTCGCTGGCCAAACGGCACTGCTCGAACTCACCAAAAAAATCGCCACCAAGCCGCAAGACTATGCCGGTAACATCAAGGCAATGGTCGATGCGTCCACGGTGACTCAGGAACGTGCCATCTCACTTGCCAAACTCTGCTACAACGAGCAGGCCGATGTCGTGAACGGAATGCGGAAATCGTTCCAGTCCACGTGCGGCGCTACCGGTGGCATGAACGAAGCCATTCAGAACCTTATGACCTTTTGGACCAAACAACATTAAGCTATCGAGTATGGCATTGCCGCTCGTTATACGGGCGGCGACCTGAACGCCGAAAAAAAACTCCAAAAGGCAAGATAGCCGATGAGCCATGACCAAATTTCGGATTTGGCGGATGCCGAAAATCCGTTTGCCCACGATCCTGCTGTCGAAGAGACCTTAACCCCGCTGTGGCGCGAGGCACGCTGGCCCATTGAATGGTTGCGCCTGCGCACCAGCGCCGTTTTCTTCGGGTGTGGCGTAGCGCATGGACACGGAGAGCCTGTGATGCTGATCCCGGGCTTCATGGCGGGAGATGGATCGCTATTTGAGCTGCACCGATGGTTGAAACGCATCGGTTACCGCTCTTACCTGTCTAATATAGCCTGGAACAACGACTGTCCGGACCGTACAGCCAAAATGCTTGCAACGCGGCTAGAACGAATTCGACGCGAACATGGCGTTAAGGTGCGCGTAATCGGCCACAGCCTCGGCGGAATGCTGGCCAAGAGCTTGACTCAAGATCATCCAGAATTGATTGACCGCATTGTCACCCTCGGCTCGCCCTTTCGCTCGTTGGTCAAAGCACATCCGGCAGTAGTCGGAATCTGGGACCAATTGAAATCGACGCGCAGCAAGCTCGTAGGCCGGAATCTTCACGCGTCCTGTGGGACCGGCCATTGCCTGTGCAATTTCACGCGAAACCTGGCCCAACCTAAACCGCGCGAAGTGCCGCAATTTTCGATCTACTCACGGCTGGACGGAGTAGCGGACTGGAGCAGCTGTGTAGAAAACGATCCCGCAGCGAACACTGAAGTGAACTGTACTCACATAGGCATGGTTTATCACGCAGAAGTTTACCGCGTGATCGCAGCGCGACTTGCGCAACGCGTAGACACCACAATTTCGGCGACCCATCCGACATAAATTAAAAGATTGGAGACAGCAATGGACGAAGATAAACTGAATCCCATGGCACTCTGGCGCGACTGGTTCGTGAAATCAGAAAAGGCCTGGAGCCAGGCGCTCACCGAAACGATGGGCGATGAACGCTTTTCCAAGGGAATGGGACGCTATATGCAGGAAGCGCTGCATACGCATCGAATGTTCAGCGAAGGGATGAGTCAGTACCTGGCGAATTTGAATTTGCCCTCGCGCTCAGATGTGCTCGACATCAGTGATCGGCTCGGCCAGATTGAGGATACGCTCGCGCTGATCCAAGTCGAACTTCGCGAGCAGCGAATCCAGATTTCGCGCGCGAACTTGTCAAGCGCAGGCGCGCAAATTTCGGATAACCTTTCGCCAGCACGCCCGACTCGTACCAAGCGACCGGTAAGCGAAACGAAGTAATGACGACATCACCTATGTCAAATTCCTCCACCCAGAAGTCCGACCTATCCCGCGAGACGGTCGATGACCGGGTCAAGAAAGTTGTTGATCGCGCGCTCGCACGCAACATTCCAGGTCTTGCCCTGCAACAGGCCAATCTCGACATCGAAGTCGGCCAGACACCCAAAGAGATCGTATACGCGCGAGATTCGCTGCGGCTGTACCACTATCATCCGATGACTCCGGAAATCTATCGGATCCCGGTCATGATTGTGATGTCGCCGGTGGCGCGCGGTTATATTCTCGATCTCGTGAAAGGCCAAAGCTTCATCGAGTATCTGTTACTGCAAGGCTACGATGTCTATCTCATGGATTGGGTACCGCCCCGCCGCGAACATGCACATCTCGGCATGTCAGATTTCGCGTTAGCGTTAATCGATGAAAGTATTGCGCGCGTGCAGGAGGACTCGGGCGAGAAAGATATTTCTGTCATTGGATACTGCATGGGTGGCTTGCTCGCGGTCATGAATGCGGCGATTAACCACAAGGGACCCATCAAGAATCTCGTGTGCTTCACCACCCCAGTGAATTCTGAAGGCATGGGGCTATACAAAACCTGGGCCGAATCAGAGGCGTTCGATATTGATAAGATCGTCGATCAACTCGGCATCATTCCAGGGGATATGATCAGTGCATCAATTCAAGCCCTGCGTCCACTGCAAAAGCGCGCGAACCAATTCCAGCTGCTGAACAATGTCGAGAATGACGCCTTCGTCAAGGCAAGCCTGCGTTTCGAACGTTGGGCCGCAGACCAGCTGCCGATTCCCGGCGAACTCGCGCGCGACATGTTTCGGGACTTCCTGCGCGACAACAAATTGGTGAAGAACCAGTATCGTGTGGGTGACAAACTCGTCGAGCTCGGTAAAATCCGCGTACCTTTTCTGCACGTAGCGGCAGAGTACGACCACATTGTCCCGACCGCTGCTTCAAGCGACTTGGTGAAAATGGTCGGCAGCCAGGACAAAAAAGAGATTGTGGTGCGCGGCGGTCATGTCAGCCTGGTGGCGGGTGGTAACGCGGTTTATCGCCTGTGGCCGCAGCTGGATGCATGGCTCAGCGAGCGTTCGACTTAAATTGATCAACTTGGAGAACCGCCGCGATGGCCAATAGCACCACCAAAGCCCCCTCAGCAGCTGCGAGCGAATATCCGCGCAAGTTCAAACTTGGCGAGAAATCGTACTCGCTTCGCCGCATGAGCGAAGCAGACGGCGAGCTGATTCAGCAGTTTGCCTTGAAGTTGCCCAAACATGATTTGCTCTTCATGCGCCGCGATATTTCAAAGAAGGAAGGGATCGCTCGCTGGATCGAGGCAATCCATCGCGGCGCGATGCACACCGTGCTCTGCGAGGACGAGAGCGGAATCGCCGGCTATTCGTCGATCCATTTGACCGAACTCGACTGGTCTGCCCATGTCGGGGAATTGCGGGTCCAAATCGCCGAACGTGCGAGGGGGGATGGCCTTGGCCGCTATTTAACACGTGAAGCGTTCAATCTCGCATTGTCGCTCAACGTTGAGAAAGTCGCGGCGCGCATGACACCCGATCAAACCGGCGCCCGCGCGCTTTTCCAGGAATTGGGCTTTCAACCCGAAGCCTTGCTGAAGGATGAAGTGCGGGACCCCAATGGCGAGTATCACGATCTTCTAATCATGGCCTGCAATGTCGAGACGTTTCTCGCTCAGCGTCACGCGTTTGGCGTCACGCAGTAGAAGCTAAGCCTCGCGCTGCACTTCTGGTTAACCCGCACTGAGGTGCTGGCACCTGCCGAAAGCCGCTTCAGGGGTTATTATCTGAGCCCTATCTTAAGCTCGGAGCCCCCGCGTTATGGAATTCGGAATCGCCCTCGCGCCGGCCGCCGATGCCTGGCGTACGGTCCAACGCGCTGAGGCCTTGGGCTTCGCGCAAGCGTGGTTCTACGACACTCAACTGTTGTGCGCGGATGTCTTTGTGGCAATGGCCGCAGCGGCGCTGCAAACGACGCGCATCAAACTCGGCACGGGGGTCCTCATTCCCTCCAATCGCTTGGCGCCGGTCGCGGCAAATGCCTTAGCCTCGCTCAACAAGCTCGCCCCGGGCCGCATCGTGTGTGGCCTCGGCACCGGCTATACCGGACGTCGCACGATGGGCCTGAAGGCGCAGAAACTCAGCGAACTCGCCGAATACACGCGCATCATTCGCGGCATGTTGCGCGGCGAAACTGTCGAAGCCGAGTTCGAAGGCAAGCGCCGCAAAGTGCGCTTCATGAACCCGGAAATGGGGCTCATTAATATTGACGATCCGATCCCGATCCATTTCTCCGCTTTCGGCCCAAAGGCGCGCGCGCTGACGGCGGAACTTGCGGACGGCTTCATCAATGCGTACATGAGCCCCGCGGCGCTTACCCAAAATCACGAGATGCGTGCGGCCTGGCAAGCGCAGGGCCGTGATCTTGCCAGCACCTATACGAGCTGCCTCGTGATGGGCTGCGTACTTGCACCAGGCGAGGCTTACGATAGCCCGCGCGCCATGGCGCAGGCCGGCCCGTTCCCGGCGATTGGCCTGCATTGGTGGGTGGAAGACGGCGCACAGGCGGACGTGCCGCCACCTTTGAAACCCCTGGTCGAGGCCTACCGCAATGAGGTGTATCTAAAATACAGCCCGGCGGACGCGCGTTACCTGCAGTTGCACCACGGCCATCTGATGTTCGTGCGCGACGACGAGCGGCGATTTATTTCCGCGGAAATGATCAAAAATCTCACCTTGACTGGCACGGTCGAAGAAATTCGCGAGCGAGTCGCGGGCCTGGCTGCCGCCGGTTACGACCAACTCATGGTGCAACTTGTGCCGGGGCAGGAAGATGCGCTCGACGACTGGGCGCGGGTGTTCGGGCTGCGCACTTGAGGATCCGTCAATGGTGCGCCCGCGCATGGGGTGCGGGCTGCGTACTCTCGCTGGCGGGCGCGCTGTCGTTGGCCGCTGCCACCGAAATCTCGCTCACCCTCCCTCTCCCCTATCAACTTGTGCAAGATGCTCTGATCTCTCAAGTGTTCGTGGGACCGCAACAGACTGCGCAAGTCCTCGCCGGCAAGAACGCCTGTAATGTGCTGACGTTGGCGGAGGCACGGGTCAAGGGTGCGGCCAAAAACACCCTGCGCATTGTGACCAAAATCACATCGCGCAGCGGCACGCCGTTAACCAAAGGGCGTTGCCTGCCTTTGTTCGAGTGGTCGGGAATTCTCGAAACGCATGAAACGCCATCGGTAATTCCCGGGCGCCTCGCGCTTGGCTTTCGCGTGGTCGATTCGAAACTCCTCAACAGTGACGGCGAACGCAGCGCCGTGCCTGGGGTGTTGTGGGGTTGGATTAAGCAGAACGTTCATCCGCGACTGGAAAGTTTCACGGTCGATCTCACGCCATTGCGCGACGGGGCACACGAAGCAATCAGTGCGACGATGCCAGAGGCCGCGCTCACTGCGATCGATTCACTGACGACAACACAGGTGGTCGCTGCGGCGACTGCGCTTGAAGTTACCTTGACCCTCGACATGCCGCCACCGCCACGTGGATGGGCCGCCGCGACGCCGACACCAGCGCTCAGTATCGAAGAGCTCGAGCGCTGGCGCGGCGCCTGGCAAACCTGGGATAGCTTCGCGACCTGGTTGATTAAACACCTGAGCGAATCCCGCACGACTGACCAGCAGGCCGCACTCGCCCGGGTCCTGCTTGATGCGCGCTACGATCTGGTGCACGCGCTCACCGTTGATAGCATGCAAGATCCCGTACCAGCGCTGTTCCTGAGTACCTGGGCGCGACTCGTACCGTTGCTGCGCGAACTTAGCCGTGATTTGCCTGCGGCGGATACGCTGCGCTATGTCAGTTTCATCACAGCCACCGATGCCTTGCGCGCCGTAAACCAGGTCGCACCTCAGCTTGGTTTACGGCTTGATCGCGACAGCCTGCGCCGCCTCGCACGCATTCTCCAACCCACGTTCGAGGAAGCAGCGCTCGATTATTCCGAGGAGATTGACCCGGCGCTGCGTGAACTGTTCGGCTTCGCGCGCGAGTTCGATATTGCGCACGAAATCCCTGAGTCCAAGGGGTGGTTGCAGTGGCTGATCGCAGCGGCACAGGCTGCAGTGGTCGATCCCGCATTGACGCAACGTTTGAATGGCTGGGTACCAACGGCGATCGATCTCGATGCGTACTTGAACGCAATGTCTCAACTGTTTGCGCAAGTGACTGCGGCCGAGGTCGCGCGTGGTCGCATTAAGCCGCGCTTTTTGCCGATCTATCAGGCCTTGCTGCGCGCGACTGCCTGGCAAGAAACCTGTTGGCGCCAGTTCATCGTAAAGACTGGTCAAATTCAAACCATTCGCTCGGTCTCAGGCTCGGTCGGGATCATGCAGGTCAACACGCATGTGTGGCGCGGCATGTATGATCTCAACGGACTTTTACGCGACGTGGGTTACAACGCGCGCGCCGGCAATGAGATCCTCGTGCACTATCTCGTCGATTACGCCATCAAGCGCAAGGAGCATGAAATGCCCGGGGGACTCGACAACCTCGCCCGCGCAACTTACGCCGTTTACAACGGTGGCCCCGGTGATCTCACTCGTTATCGAAAACCTTCAACTAAAGATGCTCTGCGCGAAATCGATGCCTCGTTTCACCAGAAATATCGCGAAATTCAAGCCAAAGGGCTGACCGCCATCAAACAGTGTTATGGGTTTTGAGTGTTGCGTACAAGCAAGTCCGGCATGAGTTTCGCGAGGCGCCTTTGGCCGCTCGGATTGCTGTACGCAGCGGCGCAGGCCGTGGCGGCCGCACCTGCCGAGCCGCTGCAGTTGCTTGGCACAACCGTCGCGCCAGCCAGCATGCGCGCGCTCAAATTGCGGGCGGGCGAATCCTTCGCTGGTGACGCGCTCACCACGCCCGTCCTGGTGGCGCATGGCGCGGATAGCGGCCCCACAGTCTGCCTCACTGCGGCAATTCACGGCGATGAACTCAATGGCATCGAAGTGGTGCGCCGGGTGCTGCACGGAATTGACCCCGCCGCGCTCAAGGGCACTGTGATCGGCGTGCCGGTAGTGAATCTACTTGGGTTCACCCAGGGTTCGCGAAACACCCCTGATCGGCGCGATTTGAATCGCTTCTTTCCAGGTCGACCGACCGGAAATTATGCGAATCGCCTTGCCTATCAACTCTTCTCGCAGCTGATCGAGCCGAATTGCACGTATCTCATCGATCTCCACACGGGCTCGTTCAAGCGCGCCAACCTGCCACAGCTCCGCGCCGATCTCGCCGACCCTGCAGTGCGCCGCCTGGCCGGGAGTTTCGGCGCCACGCCGATTCTGCGCAGGCGAGGCAGCGCGCGCATGTTGCGCAGGGTGGCCTCGGAACACGGCATCCCCAGTGTGAGTTTAGAGTTTGGCGAGGCCACGACGGTGCAACCGCAATACGTCGATAAGGCGGTCGCGGCGTTGCGCGTGGCATTTGGCCAACTCGGTTTGCTTGCGCCGCTTGAGGTGGCTCAATTACCGCAGTTGGTCTATGCAAGGCCGTTCTGGATCCGCGCCCCGCAAGGCGGCGTGTTCATGAGTCGCAAAGTGCTCGGTGATTCGGTCGTGAAGGGCGAAATTGTCGGGACGATTGTGAATCCGCTGACCGATGCACATCTCGATATTACCGCCCGGGACGACGGCTTCATCCTCGGGCTGGCCAGCGATCAATTCGTACTGCCGGGCTATGGGGTGTTTGACGTAGGGCGGCCAGTGGCAGGAACGCCCGAAAAAGCGTCCAAGGTGCCTGGGCCAGGCACCTTGGAGTAGGTCTCACTAGGATGTCGTCTTTGTTGTTGTGATTTTGGATGCCCGCTGGCGAGTTCGTGTTTAACTTTTGAAACGCGGCGCCACTTCCTTGGCAAACAAGCCCATGCTGGCACGGATATGGTGCGGCGCGAGGCCAGGTAAGGCTTGCGCGGTCACCAGATGAGTGACCCGGCCGCGCGTCACGTAATCCGCGATCATTTCGCAGGCGTCTTTCGGCGTGCCGACAATCGCGTCCTCGCCGAAGAAGCTGAAATGCTGCTGCTTAATCATCTCGTCCACGGACGCGATCCCAGCGAGCGCTTGATCGTCGCCGGGTTTATCGTTCGCTTCCGAAAACCATTTCGCATAGCAACTCGCCATGTAATGCAGCGGTTTGGCCGCCAGCTCCCACGCCTGCTCGCGACTTGGCGCGACATACACCGCACGCATCTGGGCGATGTTAAAGTCCACCGGATTGCGCCCGGCCGCACGCAGGGCATCGTCGTATATTTTATCGAGCGCGGTCGGACCAACCGCCTGGAAGTGGAAGCCCATTTTGGCCGCTCGCTCAATCGCCTTCGGCGCAATTGCACCCAACCATAGCGGCGGGTGCGGCCGTTGCAGCGCGGGCGGCACGATTTTAATATTCTTTAATTGACTGAATTTTCCGTTGTGGGTCACGGATTCGCCGCTTAGCAGCCGTTGAATAAGTGCGATGCCTTCCTGCAGACGCGCGCCGCGTTCGGTGTGCGAGATGCCCTGGTCGGAAAATTCTTCGCGACGATAACCGAGGCCGACGCCGAGTTCGAAACGGCCGTTGGAAATCAAATCCACCGTCGCCGTATCTTCCGCAATGCGCACTGGATTGTGCAGCGGCAACAACACTAAGAAGGTCCCAATCCGGATCCGTGTGGTGCGCGTGGCAATCGCGGCCGCAATCGGCAACAACGATGGCGAATAACCATCGTCAACGAAATGATGCTCGGTTAACCAGGCATCGTCGTAACCCATCGCCTCGGAATCGGCGATTAGCTCCAGGTGTGAGCTGTAGAGAGATTCCCAGGGAACCCGGGCAAATTCCGGATTGCGAAACGGCCACAACACGCCAAAGCGTAAACTCATCGGGCTTCTCCTCTGCTTGTTATCGTTAGATGGGCAACGCGATAGTCGCCTCGCCAGTCCAGAAGTTACACTCGCCGATATTGTTCGGCAAGCCACCTTCTCGTCCTGGCGAAACTCTGCCTTCTGCGGCGCTTAATTTAGCGCAGCGCAATATCCGGTCACGAGGCTCGCCGAGGTGGCGCTGCACGTGATTCGTCAACGTTCTGCAAAGGGAACTTACTGCCATGCTGAGTTATCGCCACGCGTACCACGCGGGCAATCACGCGGATGTGCTCAAGCACCTGGTGCTCACGCTGATCTTTCAGGCATTGCAACGCAAGCCGGCTGCAATGTGCTTTATCGATACCCATGCCGGTGCCGGTGCCTACGATTTGCGCTCGCGCGAGTCTGAGAAGGTCGGTGAATTCCGCCACGGTATCGAGCGAGTCTGGCACCAGCCCAAGTCTCCGCGCGCGCTCCAACCTTATCTTGAGGCCGTGCGTGCGCTGAATTCGCGGCTGCGTGGCGAACTGCGCTACTACCCGGGCTCGCCCGCTCTCGCGCGTCACCTGTTACGCCCGCAAGATCACATGGTGCTGATTGAGTTACACCCCACCGATCACGCCCGCCTAAGTGAAACCTTCGCAGCAGAGGCGCATTGCCACGTGGAGTTGGGGGATGGTTACTCCTTACTGAAAGCCTTCGTGCCACCCCGTGAAAAGCGCGGGGTCGTGCTCCTCGATCCCTCCTACGAACTGAGGACCGAATATCGCGACGTCATCGACACCCTCACCACTGCCTATGCCCGCTGGGCAACCGGGGTTTATGTGTTGTGGTACCCGCTGATTGCGCGCGAGCAGGCGGATAAATTACGCAAGCGTGTGATTGCCACCGGCATTCGTCGCGTGCTCGGAATTGAGTTCGCGCTGTCGGCCCCGATCGCGGCGGGCGGTCTGTGGGGCTCCGGTCTCCTCGTCGTCAATCCCCCGTATCAGCTGGATACGACGATCAATCAGCTGTTGCCATGGCTGCGGCAAACCTTGCACGCGGCGCCAGATGCGGTGTGTGAAACCCGCTGGCTGGTACCGGAATAAGGCCGCGAGTTACGCTGCGATGACTCGCGTGACTAAGGCCTGCGCCTCCGCTTGAATCAAGCGCAGGTGGGCCTCGTCGCAAAAACTCTCCGCATAGATTTTATAGACATCCTCTGTGCCGGAAGGTCGCGCGGCGAACCAACCCTGCGCGGTCGTGACTTTAAGCCCGCCGATCTCGGCGTGATTGCCGGGCGCAGTGGTCATCACCTGTGTAATCAAATCGCCCGCCAATTGCTTGGTCGTGATCGCGGCGCGGGATAATTTCTTCAGGCGCGCTTTCTCCGCTGGCGTCGCCGGTGCATCGATCCGCTCAAAGTACGGTGCGCCGAATTCAGCGGTCAGCGCCGCGTAACATTGTGCAGGATCGCGACCCGTCCGTGCGGTGATTTCGGCCGCCAACAAGCCCAGCAGAATGCCATCCTTATCGGTAGTCCAGGGCGCCCCATCCAGGCGCAGGAAGGTGGCACCGGCGCTTTCCTCACCGCCGAAAATGAGTTCGCTGCGATGCAGGCCCTCCACAAACCATTTGAAGCCGACCGGCACTTCGTAGAGCGCGCGGCCGCGCTTGGCGACCACGCGGTCAATCATGCTGCTGCTCACCAAGGTCTTGCCGATTCCGGCGCTGCGGGACCAGTGCGGACGCTGCGCGAGCAGATAGTCCACCGCTACCGCCAGATAGTGATTTGGCGGCAACAGGCCTGCGCTCCGCGTGACGATGCCGTGGCGATCATGATCGGCGTCGCAGGCGAAGGCCACGTCAAAGCGCGTACGCAACTCGATCAGCCCTTGCATCACGAAGCGCGAGGAAGGATCCATCCGCAACTGACCATCCCAATCGCGGGTCAGAAAACGGAAAGTCGGATCCACCACCGGATTGACGATCTCCAGGTCAAGCGCATAGCGCTCGGCAATCGCCGGCCAGTAATGGACGCCGGCGCCGCCCAGCGGATCCACCCCGAGTTTGAGACCGGCCTGTTGGATCACGCTGAAATCGATCGCAGCACCAAGATCCGCCACGTAGTGACGGAGATAGTCGCGGCGCTGAGTTGTCGCGGCGCGCAGCGCACGTGAATGCGGCCAGCGACGCACCGCGGTGGGCGTGCGCAGCAATTCGTTTGCGCGCGCTTCGATCCAGGCAGTCTCCGCGGTACCCGCCGGACCGCCGTGCGGCGGGTTGTACTTGAAACCGCCATCCAGCGGCCGATTGTGTGAGGGGGTAATCAGAATCCCATCGGCGAGCCCGCGCTCGCGGTCCCGGTTAAACGCGAGAATGGCGTGCGAGATGACGGGAGTCGGCGTGTATTCGTCATTGGCCGCGACGAACACCGATACCTCATTGGCAGCTAACACTTCGAGGGCGGTGGCGTGCGCGGGTACCGAGAGCGCATGGGTATCCATCCCCAGAAACAGCGGACCATTGATGTTCTGAACTTGGCGATAGTCACAAATCGCCTGCGTGATAGCGAGAATATGTGCTTCGTTGAAGGCGCCATGCAGCGCTGAGCCGCGATGCCCTGAGGTGCCGAAAGCAACCCGTTGCGCGGGATTTTCTGGATCTGGAGTTTGCGTGTAATACGCGGTCACCAGGCGTGGAATATCGCTCAGATCTTGCACGTCTGGCAGGTGGCCGGCCGCGGGATGGGTGGTCATAAGCAGGGCGACTCAAAGTGAGTGAGAGACGCTCAAGCTTAACCTACCTCATGCGCCCCCGCCTGGGCTCCATCGGAATTTTTGATGCCTCCCTCAGATTCCGCCTAGCGTCGAGCGCCTGCCAAGGAAAAGTACCTGGAGCATCTCGACCGGCGTGCCGAGCCCGCGCCTCATCCATCCGACCGTTCGCCGGCGCGCCGCCGATAACGTAGCGAAGTACAATCCCGCAGTGAAAGGCGGCCGCGCATCCGCCGTGCACCCAATAGTTTCTGCTGAGGGCGTCCGGATCTAAAATCAGCGACGCTCGCTTCCAGCGAAAAGGGCGGCTATGTTGCCCATGCGCAGACACGAAAAAATATAACGACGATCAAAAAGAGGGGATACCCATGTGGGGAGAAAATCGATTCGTTTGGCGCGCCTTGCGGATCATCTTTTTCATGACGCTAATGTTCGCGCCCCCGCTTGCGTCGGCAGCCGAAACTTATGCCCCTGGAGGAGTCCCGTTCGAGTTTGTCCTGTTCGCGCTGACCCTGCT